>JAQUSN010000001.1:300000-460408 GCA_028715115.1 Patescibacteria group bacterium
AATTTTGCTAAAATATCAATATTACTGGGTGAGCCCGGTATACCTAAGTCATGAGGGTAAAATCATGACAAGGTCCAAACTGCTTTCAGAGGTGCGCCTTTGAAGCAAAGGAGGATACATGTCTGATGGTGCCAATGTCGTTGAGTGCCTTGCTCGCACTACGCCGCTTTCCAGCGCAGAATGGGCTGCGTTGGTAGAGGCTCGCCGTCGTCTCTTTTCTCGGGTGGTTGCGAAATGGCGAACTCTGCCAAGTATCGGGGATCAGAAAGGTCTCTATGTCGAAGGCCATCCAAGTCCAATCAATGGCGGTTTGCTAAGGAGCAGGATCGTCTATGTATTTGGGGAATTAGGCAGCACGACCGTTTCGGAGACCGGGGAAGCGCAGGGCGTATTCGAGCATATCGGCCATGAGTTGCCAAAGCGCCGGGTCAATGAAGATCTTCCGTTGCCCTCGGATCTAGATCCCGATATAATAGGGACTCTTCGCTACTGGGCCTTAATGAGGAATGGTGCCTGGGCTCTAATAACCGTTTTTTACGTAACAGGTTACGGTTATAAGAATCGGGGCAAGGACATCGCATTTAGGGTCGTAATTCAGCATTGCGCTTTCGACGAGCTACTCAAAGAGGCGAAGATTCATCCACGACAGATCTGGTGGCGGTTAAGAATAGCTTTTGCCGAGGCCATCAACGCCACTCGACGCCGTGCTCAAGTCGCAGAAGAGCTGGCTCGTCGCATAATGGCTGAAGACGAGCTGCTCAGGGTTTCGCCAGGAGAAAACGAAGCAGCTCCTACAGACGCCCTGCGGCACTTTGTCCGTGAGCTCGATAATCCCAGCAACGACGACTGAGGGAGTCGTAGAATCGGGCGCTGGTTTCGGCCAGCGCCCTCGGTTTTTAAAAAAACAAGGCTGTTAGGCCTTATTTTTTAAAAACAGATCTTATATTTAGAGCTTCATAGACAAGAGCTTGGAAATTCCGTCTTTCATCATGGTCACGCCATACAAAGTATCGGCTGATTCCATGGTTTGGCGATTATGAGTAATGACGATAAATTGAGTTTTGTGAGCCAATTCACGTAAAATATTAGAAAAGCGAGAAGAGTTTTGTTCGTCGAGCGCAGCGTCAACTTCGTCTAAGATAACGAACGGTGGTTTATTGATGGCAATGATGGCGCAAATTAAGGCGAGCGAGGTTAGCGCTTTTTCGCCGCCGGACAAAGCTTCGATATTTTTTAACTTTTTCCCTGGCGGATTAGCCATGATTTCGATATTAGTCACTTCTTCTTTTTCCTTAGACTCGGTTTCTTTTTCTTTTGCTTCTTCTGTTGGTTCGTCTTCTTTTTTTTCGGCTGGGTCACTTTCAACTTCTTCTATTACCGATTTTTGCAAAACTATCTTGGCCTTGCCGCCATTAAAGAACACGCCAAAATAATAATCAAACTTATCATTAATTTGATGAAAAGTTTTATTAAACTGTTCGTCCATTTTTTCGTTCAATTGTTTAATGACTTTATTGAGGGATTGTAGTGCGCCGCGCAAATCTTGGATTTGGTTGGTCAAAAATTCATAACGCTCTTTGGCTTCCGGATATTCTTTGGTGATTTCAGGATCAATGCCGCCAATAAGTTCAAGCTGCCTTTTTAATTCCTGAACTTGGCCGTAACAATTTTCATCATCACCGGTGTTTTCGGTTTGGCTGGATAAAATTTGTTCAGGATTTTCGACGTTCATCTCCCGTTTAATTTCTGCTATTAGATCTTCTTTGCGCGTATCGATTTTAGCTTGATCGACTTCGAAAACATTAAGTTCATGGTTAATGGCATTTAATTCATTTTGTTTATGTTGGGCTTTTTGCTGCAGCTCAAAGAAGGCCCGGCGTTTTTCCTGTTCGCTCTGGGCGAAGTTTTTGAGTTGCTGGTTAATGCCGTCGATTTGTTCGTTTAATTTTTTAATTTCTTGGTCTAGGCCTTGAATTTCCTGCTCGATTTTTTCTATTATACTGGATTTGTTTTGCTCTGGTGTCTGCTCCGGTTCACCCGATAAATAAGCCAGTAAGTTATTGATTTTTTGCTCTAAGCGGTTAACTTGGTCTTTTAGTTCTGACAAATTATCAAGGGAATTTAGTGTTGCCAAGGCGGTATTTAATTGGTTGTTTAATTGTTTAATACTTTCCAGGTCGGTGATGATTTTATTGGTATCCAGTTCTTCTTCTTGGCCTGATTCTGGTTGCTTGGCCCTTTGCTGTTCAATAATTAATTTTCCTCGCCAGACGGTAATTTGTTCTAAATATTTATTTTTTAATTCAACTAATTTTTGTTGATCTTGCTGCAAGCGGCGATAATTATCATCTATATTTTCTTTGGCGATTGATTCAAGTTGTTTTTGCAGGACTTCGAGTTCGGTCTCGAGTTTTTTTTGTTGGTTAGCGTTATCGACCGATTGTTGAGAAATATTTTTTGATTGTGCTTCGAGATTTTGCCAAAGGCCGCTATAATATTTTTTTTGTAGAGCCAAAAGCTCTTCTTCGAATTGTTGCCGGCGTTCGAGTTTTTTTATTTGACGAGTCAAAGATCTCATGCGCGGTTCAAGCTCTTGAAGCGCTACTTCGGCTTGCTGGAGATTATTCTCGGCTTTTTCTATTTTTCGCAGTGCTTCATCTTTTTTAATTTGATATTGGCGAATGCCGGTCGCTTCATCAAAAAAGTTTTTTCTTTCGGCCGGAGAGCTGTGTAAAATAGAGTCGATCATGCCCTGGCTGACGATACTATAACTTTTTTGTCCAAAGTTGGCTTGGGCTAAAAGCATTAAAATATCTTGTAAGCGGACTCGAGCATTATTTAAAAGATATTCTCCTTCGCTCTGGCGATTGACACGGCGGAGAATGGTAAACTGGCGATATTCAATGGCCGCCTCGTCTTGTTCGTTATTAAAATGCAAGGATACTTCAGCGGAATTGAGTCGGCCCTTTTTATCTGAACCGGAAAAAATAATATCTTCGGCGCGTTTGGTGCGCAAGCTTTTCATGCTTTGTTCGCCCAAGCCCCAACGGATAGCTTCAAGAACATTGCTTTTTCCCGAACCATTGGGACCCAAAATTGCGTTAATGCCATAAGAGCCGTCCTTGGGTCTAGGGAACTCCAAAACTGTTTTGTTGGCGAAAGATTTAAAGCCGTTAATTTCTAAACGCTCGAGATACATGAAGGGGAAATATTAATTAAACTCACGAATAGAACATTTTAACATAAATAAAATTTTTGACAATCAAAAATTGGACAATATTGACAAAACGAGCATAAAAGATACAATAAAAACGTCACTATAGAGTGGCAAGGAGACAAAATGAAGATAGTTACAATCCACCGAGCAGCGAAGCTTAGAGCTTTTCTGGCTCATCATGCCGGGAAAGATGATCTCGGCAACAGGACGTATCGACTCGCTACCAGGAGAGACATTCGAGCACACGCTCCTTTGTTCTGGGTTCCGATATATCGGGGTCTTCGCTTCAGCGGGGAAGCCCGTTTCGATGATCTCTACGGCGGTATGTATGAGATTATACTAGGTGACGATGCTTTCGTCGGCGAATATGTTCAGTTTTCGGTCGTCGATAGCGTCATTGACGGCGATCCGGCCTTGAGGCGGTCAGGTCTGATAGAGGTAGACTTTGACTATATGACCGAAGAGGCCCACCCAGCGTCTGCAAATTCGCCGCACCTGACTGACCTGTTCCTGGTCGAGGACAAGTCGTAGGAGACAAAGTGCCCAAGACAAAGAAAGCGAAGAGATACAAACCTCGTCGATCAAGACCTCGAGGTATGAGCGTTATGGAGCGAAACGAGGTCAGGTGGCGGGAGGAGCACGTTTATCCCTATACCTTCCCAGTTCGCTAGAACAAGGAGGCAAAATGCGCATACGCGCTGGTCCCGTCGACTTTGGTCGGCGGGACTTGCTTTTAAAATAAAAAACGAGCGTAAAGCTCATTTTTGTTTTAACTTGATTTTTAATTAAATTTTGCTCAAGCCGTTTTTAGCAGCATCAACTTCGGCTTCGAACTTACTGGTACCCTGGCCCTTGGAAATCAATTTATCGCCGAGGAATAAGCCAACTGTGAATTTTTTTTCATGGGCTAAGCCGGTTTCTTTCAGAACTTTGTAAGAAGGAGTGATTTTTTGTTTAGCTTGAGAGATCTCCTGAAATTCGCTTTTCGGATCTTTGTATAATTTATTTTTAATGATTTTCGGCAATTTGATCAAAAGATTTTTACTGATGAATTCTTTGGCCCTTTTCGCTCCTTGGTCCAAATAAATTGCGCCGATTAAGGCTTCAAAAGCATCCGCCAAAATTACGTTACGCGCTTTGCCGGTTGACTTGGCTTCGCCGCGGCTTAAAAATAAAAATTCATTTAAACCGAGCTCTTTAGCTAGAGCCGATAAACTATCTGTATTAACCAAACTGGCGCGCCAGGAGGTTAATTCGCCTTCGGGGTTATCGAATTTATGGTAAAGATATTCAGTGACGATTAATTCTAAAACCGCGTCGCCTAAAAATTCCAATCGTTCATTGTGTTCTATCTTTTCTCGAGAGTGTTCGTTAACATAAGAGCGGTGGGTCAGGGCCTGTTTTAAAAATTTAATGTTTTTAAACTTTAATTTCAGCTGATTTTCCAGTGTATTCAAATTTGTCATAAAACTAAGCTTCTTTTTTAATTAGGCCATCCTTTAACATATCTTCGTAGAGAGCGCCTAAGACGCCATTAACGAATTTGCCACTCGAATTTCCACCGAAAACTTTAGCTACTTCAATGGCTTCGTTAATCGCCACTTTAGGCGGAGTTTCTTTCAAGAATAACATTTCATATAAACCGATGCGTAAGACATTGCGGTCGATTAAAGTAATTTGATCAAGCGGCCATTGCGAGGCGTATTTTTTTAAGTAGCCATCAATAGTCGATAAATTTTTTATAATTTCATCCACCAATAAATAAGCGAAATCATTTTTTTCGTTGGCATTTAAACCGGCCCCCTGGATATTTTGTTCGATAATTTCTTTTTTTTCCTGCTCTTTTATTTTCTCAAATCCAAGGAAGTCCAGCTCATAAAGCGTTTGCAGAGCAATGGTGCGACAAAGATGCCGATTGCCCATAGGAATAGAAGTTATCCCGACGCTGCAGTCAAAAATTAAGAGAAGGTCGGGATCCCGACTTTACGTCGGGAGAAAATATCAGCCCAAGGCCTGCCTACTGGATAGGTGGGCCGACCTCAGCCCAAGACTGATGAGCCTCGGGCTCACGCTCTCGGGCGGGGAAATTATTTATGTTTGTGTTCGTGTTTTTCTTTTTCTTCTTTTTTATGCTTATCATTGTGCTCGTGTTCGTGTTGGTGAGCTTTATGTTTTTTATCGCGCAAGGTAATGACCTGGCGATTGGCATAATAACCGCAGAATGAACAGGCGTGGTGCGATTGAACTGCCTTTCCGCACTTCGGGCATTTATTCAATCTCATTTTTTTTATGCGCAAGCGATATTGTTTTACTCTTTTGCGACTTTTAGCTCGTTTTTGATTTGGCAAAGCCATAGGTGATTCGTTAACATTTTAAAATTAATGGTTTTAGTATAGCCCTTTTTTTAAAAAAGGCAAGTACGCCATCTAATAAAATAGGGCTTATTTATTTGACTTTTTAATTGCAATGCATTATAATATAGTATATGAATTTAAGCGAATTGGCTAGAAAACTGAAAATTACCACCAAGGAGCTCAAGGAAAAATTACCGGAGCTCGGTTTTCACATTGGGCTGCGAGCCATTCAAATTCCGGATGGCCAAGCGGAAAAGGTTATTGCCAAATGGTACGAGTTAAAAGCTCAAGAAGAAATAGCTCAAAAGGGCGAACTTTTAAAACAGCGCGGCGAGGCACAGGAAGAAGAAAAAAAACCGGAACGTTCGGTTAGTTTACAGAATGTTGTCACTGTTAATCGTTTAGCAGAAAAGCTAGGATTGCCGGTGGTAAAAATTATCAGCGAACTTTTAAAACAAGGAGTCGTGGCAACGATTAATGATAATTTAGATTATGAAATCGCGGCGATTATTGCCGAAAGTTTGGGCTGGCGCGCGGAAAAAAGTGAAGAGCAAGAAACACAAAAAATTCGTTTAAAAGAAAAGCTAAAAAATCTATTAGCCGAAGAAGATAAAAATAATTTAACTATTCGACCGCCGGTTGTAGTGGTGATGGGACATATTGATCATGGTAAAACTAGTTTATTAGATTATATTCGTCAGACCAATGTAGTGGCCAAAGAAACCGGCGCTATTACTCAACATATCGGCGCCTATCAAGCCGAGATTAATGATAAAGAATTCGGTAAACGCTTAATCACTTTCATTGATACGCCTGGCCATGAGGCTTTTAATGAGATGCGTTCTCATGGCGGCCAAACAGCCGACATCGCCATATTGGTTGTAGCAGCTGATGACAAAGTTCAACCGCAAACCATCGAATCGTTAAAAGTCATTCAAGAATCAAATTTACCATTTGTGGTAGCTATTAATAAAATTGATAAATCCGAAGCCGACCTTGATCGCATTAAAAAAGGTTTGTCAGAAATAAATTTAGCCTCAGAAGATTGGGGCGGTAAAACTATTTGTGTACCGATTTCAGCTAAAACCGGCGAAGGTATTGATAATTTATTGAAAATGGTTTTGTTATTAGCTGATATGGAAAAAGAAAAATTAATGGTTAATGCCGACCGCGACGCTTTGGGGGTAGTCATTGAGAGTCATCTTGATCGCGGTCAAGGCCCTGTGTCTACAGTCTTAATTTATGCCGGCACTTTACATACCCGTGACATGATTATTATCGGTCAAACTTCAGGGCGCATTCGTTGTTTAAGAAATTTTCGTCAACAATTAGTTGACCAAGCTGTGCCAGGCATGCCAGTTCAGGTTTTGGGTTTAAAGGAACTGCCCAGAGTGGGTGATATTTTAGAAGTTGTCAGCGACCAAAAAGAATTTAAGCGTCGCAGTAAAAGTCTGGACTCGTCTTTCAGGGGCAACCAAAGCTTAACGACTATTAAAGAAAAAAATAAAGAGGCTGTTGATTTAAATGTTGTCTTAAAAGCCGACGTGCTTGGTTCTTTAGAGGCCATTGTGACTGCTTTGGATAAATTAAATAAAAATCCGGAAGTTAAAATAAAAATAATAAAAAAAGGGTTAGGAAATATTACTGACACTGATTTTACTATGGCTCGTTCGTCTTCGGCTTGGCTGATCGGTTTTAATGTCGACATTAATTCCGCGGCTAAAAGTTTAGCCGAAGAGACTTGTTATCCTTACGACACTTATAAAATAATTTATGAATTAATCGAAGAAGCGCAACGCCGCATGAATGCGTTGTTTAAGCCAGAAATTGTCGAGCACGCGTTAGGCAAGGCTAAAGTTTTAGCTTTATTTAGAAAAAGCGGCAATCAAAATGTAGTTGGTGTCCGAGTCAATGAAGGCAAGGCGGTTAAGGGATCTAAGGTTAGGGTTTGGCGCCAGGATAAATTAGTGGGTGAGGGCATTTTAGCCCAATTACAGATCAATAAAGAAGAAGCCCAAGAAGCCAAGACCGGAGCAGAGTGCGGCCTAAGAGTTGATGGACACGTTAGCATAGAGATTGATGATATATTAGAATTTTATTCAGAAGAAAAGAAAGAGCGCAAAATCTTTTAAGTTAATTTATGAAAAATAAAAATAAAATATTGATTCCCGTGGGAATCATTATCTTTGCCATTTGTTTAATTTCTGCTGCAGAAAATTTTTTTATTTTTCCAAAAAAAGAGCTAAACGATAACACGCCGAGTATTTTTAAGACTCTTCCGTCTAGCTTGCCGGTAGGCGAGCCAACCAAACAAGAAAATAACGAGTTCGTAAACTTACCAACTAATAACGTTGTCACTTCGCCCTCGGCCAATGTAATGCCCAGTAAATCCAAAGACGTGATTACTAGTTATATAATAGAAGTGCCTTTTACTTCGCAAGCTCCCTTTAAGGTCTGGGATGCTGTTCATAATGACGCTTGCGAAGAAGCGTCTCTAGTAATGGCTAGGCATTGGAGCGATGGGCATTTATTAAACGCTGCAATTGCCGATAAAGAAATTCTAGATTCGATAAATTGGGAAGATCAAAATTGGGGTCAGCAGTATGAGTTAAACGCAGAAAAAATTGTCGAGCTTGGCCAGAGATTTTTTAATTTAAACAATTTGACTATTTCCCCAAATCCCACCGTTGATGACATAAAAAATAAATTAAAAGAGGGTAATTTAATTTTGGTGCCGATAGCCGGAAGAGAATTAAACAATCCTTATTATCGTAGCCCAGGGCCTATTTATCATGTTTTGGTTATTAAAGGATATGATAGCGCAGGATTTATTACCAATGATCCGGGCACGCGTAATGGCGAAAGCTATCATTACAGTTATCAAACATTATTGAATGCCATTCATGATTGGCCGTATCCTAGTCCTGATTTCGGCATAAATGTGGATAAAAATGAGCAAGCAAGGGCAATATTATCTGGTTCGAAAGTAATAATCGTGGTTGGCAGGTAAAATGTATTGTTTTTTGTTTTTATTTTAGTATAATATATAGATAATAACTCATAAATTTTAACCATAGCCAAGGTTACTTCTTTCCGCTCCGCTGGCTGGCGGATAGTGGATTCGGAGGACTAAAATTTGTAACGAAATTTACTTCGTTACAAAATATAACTCGTAAATTTCGACAAATTTGGTATGTATATATATTGGTACGGACAGTCGTCTTTCAAAATCCAAGATAAAGAAGTAACGGTTTTGCTGGATCCGTATAGCTCTCGGCAGGCTGGCCTTCGTGGTCCTAATTTTAAGGCCGACATTACCATTTTGGACAGCGAAGAATTATCAAAACAAGCGCAAAAAGATATTAAAGAAGGTTTTTTAATTGATTCGCCCGGCGAATATGAAGTTAAGGGCGTTTTTGTTTTAGGAGTAAAAACAGGCAGCAATAAAATAATTTATCAAATAGAAGTTGATGGAGTCAAAATCGGTTATTTGGGGGAAATAAACAAAACCTTAAACGACACTGAACTCGACAAAGTCGACAATATCGATGTCTTAATTATTCCGGTTGGCGATAAAAAAAATACACTGGGTTCAAAAGAAGCGGCAGAAATTATCCGTGAAATAGAGCCGAAAATAGTTATTCCTTCCTGTTATCAAATCTCCGGACTAAAAAATGAACTCGAATCGCTCGACAAATTTTTGAAAGAAATTGGCGTGAAGAAATATGATATTGACGACAAGGTCCGTATTGTCAAAAAAGAATTGCCAGAAAACGGTATGCAGGTTATGGTTTTAAAAAATTCGTAAATTATGTCCAAGGGATTTTTAATTGTTTTAATAATCATCCTTTGTCTAGTGGTAATGTTTTTCTGGTTTAATAGTTTTAATACTAATTTTAAGGCTGACAGCTTGAGTAAAATTATGCGCAAGGGCTGGCAAGACGCTTCGCAAATTTATCAAGGTTTTAAAATCCAAACCAGTCCTGTCGGCAGGTTTATTAATTCTTCGGCGGCTAACGAAAGTACAACAGACCAGACGCTAACGCCGATTAATCAATCAATAGAAACAAATCAAACCAATGACACCCAAGAAAAAACCAATAATTAAAATTAACGAAGAACCGACAGTCGGTCGGGTCATTTCGCGTCCAATTGACGAAGAAGTTAAGAGTTCTTATCTGGATTATGCTATGTCGGTTATTGTTTCGCGCGCTTTGCCTGACGTTCGCGACGGCCTGAAGCCAGTTCATCGCCGAATTTTATATACGATGTGGAAAATGGGACTTAAATCAAACGTCAAATACAGAAAATCCGCGACGGTTATTGGTGAGGTTTTGGGTAAATATCATCCCCACGGCGACGTGGCGGTTTATGATGCCTTGGTGCGTATGGCCCAAGATTTTTCCTTACGCTATCCATTGGTAGATGGTCAAGGCAATTTCGGCAGTATTGATGGCGACGCGGCCGCGGCTTATCGTTATACTGAAGCCAAGCTAGCGGCTATTGCTGAAGAAATGCTGATTGATATTGAAAAAGAAGTGGTGCAATTCGTGCCTAATTATGATGGTACCTTGAGCGAGCCCTTAGTTTTACCTTCAAAGCTACCCAATCTTTTATTAAACGGCGCCCTGGGCATTGCCGTGGGTATGGCCACTAATATTCCGCCACATAATTTAAAAGATTTATCACAAGCGATTGTCCATTTAATTGATCATCCTGATTCAGACGTAGATGATCTAACCGAAATTTTAAAGGGACCGGATTTTCCAACTGGCGCCCTTATTTTTAATCCCAATCAAATTAAAGAAGCTTATACTTTGGGCAAGGGCCCAATAGTGATGCGAGCCAAAGCTGAAATCGTGGAAGCTTCGGCTGGTAATTTCCAAATCGTCGTGACAGAAATTCCTTTCCAGGTGAACAAGTCAACTTTAATCGAGCGCATTGCCGATTTAGTTAAAGATAAAAAAATAGAAGATATCCGCGACCTTAGAGATGAATCGGACAGAGAAGGCATCCGCATAGTTATCGAATTAAAAAGACATACTTATCCGCAAAAAGTTTTAAATCAGTTATTTAAATTGACCGATTTGCAAACCACTTTTCATGTTAATATGGTGGCCCTGCTTGATGGTATTCAGCCGCGGCTATTGGATTTAAAATCAATTTTAGAAGAGTTTGTTAAGCATCGCCAAGTTGTTATCAAAAGACGCACTGAATATGATTTGGCCCGCACCAGAGAAAGAATTCACATTTTAAAAGGGCTAAAAATTGCCGTTGACCACATTGAAGAAATAATTCGTTTAATTAAAAAAGCTAAAGATCGCGACGACGCCAATGCTAGTCTGAGAAAAAAATATAATTTATCCGAGATACAAGCTAACGCGATTTTGGACATGCGTTTGCATCAATTGGCCAATTTGGAGCGGATGAAAATAGAAAACGAATTAAAAGAAAAATTAAAAATAGAAAAAGAATTAATGAGCATCTTAGAGCAACCAAAGAAAATTTTACAAATGATTAAAGCAGATTTGCAATCTTTGATTGATACTTACGGTGAACCCAGGCGAACGCAAATCGTTACTCAATCAATCGATGATTTCAAGCAGGAAGACTTAATTCCCAATGATCCGACTTTAATTTTAACCACCCAAGACGGCTATATTAAAAGATTGGCGCCTTCATCGTTTAAAACTCAAATTCGAGGCGGTAAAGGCGTGGTAGGCGTAGAAGCCAAAGAAGAGGATGCGGTCGAGCACTTGATCTCTGCCACGACCCATACTGATTTATTATTTTTTACCACGACTGGTCGAGTATTTCAAATTAAAGCCTATGATGTGCCTGAATCAGCTAGAGCGGCCAAGGGTCGCGCACTGGTCAATTTTTTAGAGCTGAGCGACCAAGAAAATGTTTCAGCTATTTTGCCGCTTGGTAAAGAGAGTGGCGCTAAGTTTTTAACCATGGTTACAGCCAATGGTATAATCAAAAAGACTGAAATATCAGAATTTGAAAATGTTCGCCGTTCCGGATTAATCGCCATTAAATTAAAAGATAACGATGCTCTAAAATGGGTTAAATTAACCTCTGGTCAAGATGAAATAATTTTGGTTACAGCTCACGGCCAAGCTATTAGATTTTCGGAAAAGAATCTGCGGTCCATGGGCAGGTCAGCGGCTGGTGTGCGCGGCCTAAGACTGTCGAAGGGTGACTTTGTGGTAGGCATGGATGTCTTAGAAGCGTCGAAGATAAAAACCGGCCAAGTAAAATTATTAGTTGTAATGGAAAACGGTTTTGGCAAAATGAGCGAAGTTAAAGATTATCGTTTACAACAGCGTGGTGGTGGCGGCATTAAGACTGCGAAAATAACCGACCGTACTGGCGGGTTGGTGGCCGCTTTAGTGATCGACGAAAAGGGTTTACCTGAACATGCCACCGGCGATTTATTGGTAGTTTCCAAGACAGGGCAAATTATTCGTTTGCCGTTAAAAACTATCAAAACTGCCAGCCGAGCCACGCAAGGAGTTAAATTAATGCGCTTTAAAGATGAAAAAGATAAAGTTGCTTCCGTTACTTTAATTTAATTGCCACTACGAAATTATAAATTTTAATTAACTTTAGCCTAACAAGCTTAATTAGCTTAAAGGGCTTAATGAGCTTATTTTCTAATTTATGATGAAACGCAATTTTTCTAAAATTATCATTTTGGTCTTGTTTTTGTCTTTCATCACTTTAACCGGTTTGCGTTGTACGATTTTTTCGCAAAAAGCTGCAGAACGCATTAAGCCAATTGTTTTAAATTGGTGGCGCGTGGCTGATTCAGCTGATACGACTACCGAATTAATCAGTGCCTTTAATGCGCAATATTCTCACGTTAAAATTAATTATCAGCAATTCCGCCCTGAAGAATATGAGCAAGCATTGCTTGAGGCTTGGGCAGAGGATAGGGGACCGGATATTTTTTCCATTCCCAACACCTTACTCGGCAAATACGAAACAAAAATTTTACCCATGCCGCCTAAAATTACTATCGGTAAGCAGGTTTTAACCGGCACTATTAAGAAAGACTATAAGATAGTTGTAGAGACTAAACAAGCGCCGACCTTAAGAGATTTAAAAAATAATTTTGTCGGGACTGTAGTTGAGGACACTTACAAAGATGATAAAATTTGGGGTTTGCCCATGGCACTTGATACTTTAGCCTTATATTATAATCGCGATTTATTAAACCAGGCGAGATTAGTTGAAGCGCCCAAGACCTGGGAAGATTTAGTTTCGGACATGAAGCTTCTGACTATTCTTGATTCAAAAGGGAAGATCGTGCAGTCAGGCGCCGCTTTGGGCACGGCCAATAATGTTGATCATGCGGTTGGGATTTTATCGGCCTTGATGTTACAGAACGGAACGATGATGACTCGAGATAATAAGGTTAGTTTTAATTTACCTTCTAACGATGATCCGACTTATTTTCCGGGCGAAGAGGCGATCAGGTTTTATACAGACTTTTCTAACCCCGGTAAAGAAGTTTATGCTTGGAACAAAGATATGCCGTCGTCTCTTGATGCCTTTTTGCAGGGCAAGGCAGCGTTTTATTTCGGCTACGCCTCTGATTTATTAAAAATTAGAAGCATGGCGCCGACGCTTAATTTTGACGTTAGTAAAATGCCGCAAATTGGTGGTTCGTTAAAAGAAGCGAATTACGCCAATTATTATATTGAAACGGTTTCCAAAAAAACTAAATATATGAATGAAGCTTGGGCGTTTGTGATGTTTGCCACTGACGCAAAAAATGTAAAAAGTTATTTAGACCGCGCCAAACGCTTAACCGCCCAACGGTCGCTTATCAAAGGACAGTTAGCAGATTTTGATCTCGGCGCTTTTGCTAATACAGTATTAACCGCGGAGTCGTGGTATCATGGAGAAAATTGGCCGGCTGCAGAAAAGGCGATAAAAGACATGATTAACGATGTAGCCAACAACAACCGTACTATCAAAGAAGCGATTGCTTATTATATGCAAATCATCAATCAAACCTACTAAAAAGACATTGTTACGAAAATACAATTTTTTACCCTAGCCCGTCCCATTTACGAGATAAACGGGTCTAGGACGAATATACAAATTTATGATTGCGAAATTATTGTCTGCGGTAAATGTCGGGCTTGAAGCGCGCTTAGTTGAAATAGAAGTTGACGTCAGCCGCGCTTTCCCGTGTTTTAATATCGTTGGCTTACCGGATAAGGCCGTGGAAGAGGCGAAAGAGCGGGTGCGCGCGGCCATAGAAAATTCCGGCCTAAAGTTTCCTGGCCAGCGTCGCATTGTTGTTAACTTGGCTCCGGCTGACATAAAAAAAGAAGGCCCAGTTTACGATTTGGCCATCGCCTTAGGAGTTTTAATCGCTTCTGAACAATTACCGCAAGAAATCCTTAAGCAAGGGATTTTTTTCTTGGGAGAATTAGCGCTTAACGGAGAATTACGGCACACGCGCGGCATTTTACCGATGATGATTTTTGCCCGAGAGAAAGCCATCAGTGAAATATATTTGCCCAAAGATAATTTAGCAGAAGCGCAGCTTATTCCCGGACTCACTATTTATCCTTTAAATTCTTTAAGCGAATTAATCGGCCATTTAACCAAAGCCAAAACTATTGAGCCAATTATTAGTAGAGGAGTAAAAATAGAGGCGAGCGATGAATTTGAGGTTGACATGGCTTATATCAAGGGCCAAGAATTTATTAAACGCGCCCTAGAAATCACTGCGGCCGGTGGGCATAATATTTTGGTGGTATGAACAACATCCCACCAATGGCCTTAGATTTGAGATAGAAGCAACGTTCTAACAATATTGACGAGGTGGTCGTGAATTATAATAAATTAAAAGTTGGTATCTCAAAATTGTTCTATCCCCCTGAAATCATTGTTTTATTCAAATTTAGTGATAATATAAATTTATAGTAAAATAACTTTATAAATCATATGAAACGAAGCTATAAAGATCGGTATAATGATGGTAATGATTTTGCAAACCTTGTTACGGGGATCATAGTTTTTTATCTTCTTTATTTAGTTCTTTTGTGGTTTACCAATAAAGCTAATTTCTGGCGGTGGTTGTTATACGGTTTTGGTGTTGTTGCTTTATCGTTTATCGGTGTTTTAGTTTGGCGTAGAATGAAAGAGAAAAGACGTTTAGCAAAAAGAGATTGGACTGTTAACACTATCAGTCAAGCTGGACTTGAAGAATCTATTAATAATTTTATAGTCCGATTCGGTCTTGGCGAAAGAAGCAAAAACGCCTGGAGACGAAGAAACTATAACATAGATTGGTATCGTATTCATGATCTTCAGGAGGATCTGGCCAAACAAAATATCAAATTTACACTTACTGATATGAGCATTCTTTTGTCTCACTATATTAATAAAAGAGAGCATGATGTGACCACAAAAAGCATCAACGCATCTACCATCAACAGCTTTACAAAATTAAGCAGTTCTGACTTTGAACGACTTTTGGACAGACTCTACCGAGTTATGGGTTACTCTGTGCAATTAAACGGGAGAACCGGAGATCAGGGCGGAGATTTAATTGCCACAAAAGGTCAGGAAAGGATACTTATTCAGGCTAAGTGTTATATCAATTCAACCGTAGGCAATAGTGCAGTGCAGCAAGTCGTCGCCGCAAGAAATCATTATGATTGCAACAGAGCAGCGGTGGTCACTAGTGGTTATTTTACAAAAGAGGCGGTAGAGTTGGCTAAAACCAATAATGTAGAATTAATACCACGAGAAATACTTCAAAAAATGCTTTTAGATTATTTACACGAAAGCTGGAATTGATTGTAAAGGGACTTCAGTAACAAAGAAGAGCCTTGACGGGGGCTCTTCTTATGATATAATATAAATATATGAGAAAAACATTAATTCTATCGTTTGGATTTTTAGTGATTTTACTTTTTTTATCTGGTTGCACCATTTCCGAGAATAATCATAATAGTCAATTAACAAACATTAGCAACGGAGAAGCTCAAGAAACAACAACGAAAACAGAAGAAACAAACAATCCCAGTGTCCAGACAAACAATTCGGTCCCAGAAATTCAGTTAACCAACAAACTATTTAAAGTAATTAAAGTTGTCGATGGAGACACAATTGATGTTGATTTAGACGGGAAGACAGAAAGACTAAGGCTTATTGGGATTGATACCCCCGAGACAGTTGATCCGAGGAAAGTCGTTCAGTGCTTTGGAAAAGAGGCATCAGATAAAGCAAAAGAGATTTTAAATGGGAAAATGGTATCTCTTGAATCCGACAAAACACAGGGAGAAAGAGATAAATATGACAGACTGTTAAGATATGTTTATTTAGAAGACGGAACTATGTTTAATAGGTATATGATTGCCGAAGGATATGCTCATGAATATACATATCAAAGCAATCCCTATAAATATCAAGCAGAATTTAAAGAGACAGAAAAGCAGGCCAGAGAACAGAATAAGGGGCTTTGGGATATTAATACTTGTAATGGAGATACGGCTCAAGCTGCCGATAAAGATCTAAGCAAGATTAATGATGTAGACCAACCGCAAGTTAAAAAAAGCACCACTGGGATATGTCATGAGAAGGGATCGACATATTATTTAAGAACAACGCATTTTACGCCTTATAACTCTATTGAAGAATGTCTAAATAGCGGAGGGAGATTACCCTTAAGATAATATTTATATAAATAACAGTTAACCATCAAAATTATGAAAAAATGTTTATTAGTCGCCTCGCTATTAATTATTTTAGTATCCTTAATAGGATGTAGTGCTTCAAATAATAATTATAACCCTACCCCCAATCTTCCTGCCCTTCCTCAATATAATGGAGAACCACAGGTTAAGAAGAGCACAAGCAACATTTGTCACGAGAGAGGGTCAACCTATTATGATAGAACGAAAAATTTTATTCCTTATAATTCCATTCAAGAATGTTTAAATAGTGGAGGGAGACTGCCTTTAAAATAAACAGGGTCGAATATCGTCCAGTCTCCCACCCCAGAATTTAAAAAAGAGCCTTGATAAAGGGCTCTTCTGGGCATCTTGACTTTTAATGGGGAACATGATAGTATTATAAGATAATATATCAATTCAAAAAACTATGAAAAAAATATTCATTGTCGCAATGGTTTTATTCTTTAGTCTTATATTGCAAACTTCAAATGTCTATGCTGTACATGTAAATGGATACTATCGAGCTAATGGGACATACGTTAATTCTTATGAACGTACTGCACCAGATAGTAGCCCGTACAATAACTATGGTTATCCAGGGAACTATAACCCCAATACAGGGAAAATTACTGGGGGCAATGCAGGTACTTATTTAAATAATTATTATAAGACTTCATCTGGAAATAGTTACGGTTATCCATCAACATCCTATACTGCTCCGTCTACACCATCTTGTCCATCGAATTCATACTATGATGGCATTGGTTCTTGTAAGTGTAGCTACGGGTACCTTGTTAGTGGCGGGAGTTGTGTGTCGGCAAATAGCGTGTGTTATGCCCAAACTGGTTATGGTTCAAGCTATGACTCTTTAAGTAAAAGCTGTAAATGCAACTCAGGGTATATCATAGGGCCTTCTGGTCAATGCATAAGTGCTAGTTTGTATTGTTCCACTCAGTTGGGGTTGATGTCTCAATATAACAGCATATCAAAAAAATGTGAGTGCATGGCAGGCTACAAATTTAATGGTTCAAGTTGCGTATATCAATCGCCAAGTTATTCGGTAAAATCATACGATTGTCCGCTCAATTCACACATCTCAACCGTTGATCCAACAAAATGTCAGTGCGATTCAGGATATCAGGTTAATTCAATAAAAACTGCGTGTGTGATTATTGCAACTCAAAATTTGACCACTCCTATTTCTGGAACTGGTGACTCAGGCATTGGCACTAATTCTGCTTCCCAAGCTTGCTCTTGGGGTTATAAGAAAAACCGTGTTAATGGTCAATGTGATAAAGTTGTGGTTCCTTCTAACGCTCATTTCGTTTATTCGGGGGATGACTGGGTTTGTGATAATGGTTATAAACAAATAGGGAACTATTGTCAATTAATTCAAGTTGGTCAAACTACACCAACATCTGATAATCAGGAGTGCAATTGGGGATATAAGAGGAGTGGTGTTGCTCCTTGTGAAGTAATAATTTTACCATCACATGCTCATTATACTTATGATGGTCACGACTGGGTTTGTGATAATGGTTATAAGCAAATTAAAGATGCGTGCTATTCTACAAAATAAAATTATATTTAATAACATAGAGATTATTATTGCTACTATTTGAGAAAAAGAGCCCTGATAAGGGGCTCTTTTTAGGTACGAAGGGTTAATAATGGTTAATATTGATCTGACTCAATTTGGACAAAGAGGGCAAAACACTATTTTAAAAGAGAATATGGTGTTTTATTTTAGCTTGGACCACTCAACCAATGCCGAGAGTCACTCCAAAACCTGGTTGTGCTAACGCCACGACATACTTAGAGAATTCAGTTCGCTTTTTCACCCCTCAAGATCCATTATGTAATCAGGTTAGAAGTTGTTTTGTTTAAAAGCAAAGAGCTTGATCTTTTAAATAGGACAATAATTATGATTAAAGGTATAACAAATAAAAATACAATAATGCCTATAGTAAAGACGCTTTGTCCAAAATGGCTGAGGCCATTAACCCAGTTGGGAGAGAATAGGTTGGGAATAAAATTATATGCTCCGTGAAATAATATTGAAAACAAAAAGCCCAAGAAGGGCTTATTAAGCAGGATAAAGTATATTAGAATTATAGAGGCTGCAGGATGCACTAAACTTAAGAATCTTAATGGGGTAAATTGAGCACCACCAGCTAAACAATACATTAAGTGCTCTAAAATAGTAAAAACTATAGAAACTATTAAAATCTGTCCAACCCATTTAACTTTATTTGATTTGCCTGAAAAAAATTTGAACCCAAAATATTTTAATAACTCTTCTGTTATAGGAGAATAAAGGAAGAGATAAATAAAAAGACTGAGAGGGGCGCCCCCGGCTATAAAATCAATAAAGGGTTTATAGATGATTCTAACAGTAAAATATAAGAATCCTGTTAGTAAGAAAGCTAAAATACCTCCCAAAACACCAAGAAATACATCTCGTTTATTTAGAATACGTAATAGATTCATATAGTAAAGAATAGATCATTGTTTGCAATTCAACAAGCTTTTTGTTAATTTTTATCACTATTATTTAGAGGCAAAGACTCCCAAAAAACGGGAGTCTTTTTGTCGGAGTAGCAAGCTACTGAAAGAGAAACAAAATTTCGTCGTTTGTTCTACTCTTTGTTCGCTCCCGCAAACGCGGCTCTTGGTGTGCCCGTAAGCCACCGTTGCTTTTAACCGCACCTTTCACCCATCTCTGGGCAAATCCACCGCACAAAGGCGGATGGCGGACTTATTACAACACTGTTATCAGCGAAAAGCCGATAAACACCAACTCTCGCTACTCCAATTAGATTATAGCGCTCTTTTGTTTAATGTCATAAAATAAGGCTTGTGCGACCACCATTCTCTATTCTACAACTAGCGTTTTGTGGATTTTTATAAATTCTTTCATAAATATTTATATAAAAAGTGGTTCATGGATAAAACTGGTCAAAACGACTACGAGAAACACTGAATAATGCTTGCTTCACAATGTTTTTCTGAACTTTTATGCAAAAAATGGTTATTAGAAAAACTATGTCAAAATAACCACGTCACTACACAGGGGCGGATTTACTTTATTTATTACCTACCCCGCCATGCTGCACGCCCTATATTTTTTAAAAAAATAGGGTCGTTCCTCATTGAGTAACGAAAAAAAGTGAGAATCAATCCTTGACTAAAACCTCCCTGGGGACAGAGCCGTTGGCTGGACCGACGATACCCTCTGCCTCCAAGAGATCCAAAAGATGGGCTGCCCTAGCATATCCAACGCGTAGTCGACGCTGGATAAGTGATGCCGAAGCCCTACCAGCTTTAATCACAGCCTCGCGTGCATCTGGCAACAATTCATCGTCAGTTAAATCACTAAAATCTCCAGTTTTATCAAAAGAAAATATTTTTTTATTTAATAGCTCAATCCCCTTTCTTAATTTAGCAATCTCTAAAATAAGCCAAACGAAAAGCCCGAGGGATATTAAAGATACAAGAACAAGCAAGGTAATCATAAAATATATTATTTAATTTTATTAAAAATATCTCAAAATTATTGGGTCTGATGAGCAATCTTATATATATCTTCATCGCTAACAAGGGCCACCCGAAACTTAATAGGTCCTTTTTCGCCAATATAAGGGTTGGTCAACAGGGCTTCGTATCCTAACTCCAGTTTTTCTGCTCCTCCATAATCAAAGATAAACTCTGTGTCTTCTTTACTAATAGTAGCAAAGCAAATTTTAGTTGTAAAATTTACCCGAAGAAGAATAGGTAAAACCTCTTCTTTAAAATACCAGGCATTGATAATTAACCGAATATTAACGCACCTGCCCAGCTGAAGTATTCTAATTAAGTTTTTCTCTATTGCTTTTGCCGTTTTCGCATCCTCTAACATAAATTTTGCCATCTCATCTATAATTAAGAATAAGTGGGGCATTTCAAAAGATTTTTCATTATTATATTTATCAGCAGTACGCATTCTCGCTTCTCGCAAAATATCATATCTTCTATCTAATTCTTTTACTGTTTCATCGGTGGCCTTAAGTAATTCTTCGGCATTTCTCAAAAACGGCCCCTTTAAGTATGAAGACTCTGAGAAAAAAGCATAATCAATATAAGACGAATCGGCAATCACAAACTGAAGTTCTTTGGGGGTGAATTTCTTTATCAAACTAACCATAATAGCGTTAGTATATTCGTTGGTGGGAGAATTAACGTTTCCGCCTATTATTAAATGTGGAAGGTCTTTGAGGTCTAAAAATAGATATTTCTTATTGGTTACCATCCACAATAGATTAGAAAGCGAGAATCTCTTGCCGACCCTTACTCCCAGCGGAACCACTAAGTTTTTCTTGTCTGCTCCAAATTCCTTATGTTTCCATAAGTCCTTTGCTAAGGCTGGCTTCCCCTTAAACCTTAATTCTTTGCGAGGATAAATCATGGGGTTATAAAATTTTAATTACTTCTTTAGTTATAATCTCTCTTGGTTCGGCGCCATCGCCTGGGCCAATCGTACCCTCTGCCTCTAAAAAATCCAAAAGCGCGGCTGCTCTGGCATAACCAACGCGTAGTCGGCGCTGGATAAGCGAAGCCGAAGCCCTACCAGCTTTAATCACAGCCTCGCGTGCTTTTGGTAATAATTCTTTATCAGTCAAATCAACAAATCCTTCACCATCAGCTATTCTTCTTAATTGCCCAACTTCATTTCTTATTTGAAAAATTGAGGCCGAGACGTTGTTGCTGCTTATAAGATATTCTCTGACATCTTCATAAATTTTATTAAGAATATCGGGGTTTTCTTGGGGAAATAATTTTTTATTTAACGAATCAAGTCCTTTTCTTAATTTAACAACCTCTAAGATAAACCAAATGAAAAGACCGATGGACACTATGGATAATAAGACTAAAAATGTGATCATAAAAATTTATTCAATTTCTACTATTAGTTTATTTCCTACCATATTTTTATATTTTATTTTGAGATTTCACATTTTCCAAATGATACTAAAGTCATTGTACCTAGTGTTGCGACGTCAACAAATTCTCCCTTATTACCTAGAATGTCTCCAGTGGCAACCTTAAACAACATCGCTTGACCTTGCGATGGAACAAATTGTGTAAATTCTCCTGACAGATTTACCTTGACTGGATAAGGGTCACATCCTTTGGCATCACATCTAAAATATGTTCCGCTTTCGGTACCATAATCTACAAAATAATATGTTGCTGGAGCGTCGGGTTTACATCCATCCATATCACAGTTATATCTAATAGTTGGAAAACATGAGAGTTCAGCTATGTCTGCCATTGCAGAATGTTGCGCAGATTCATCAAAAGATGTTTTTAATTCTTGACTCGGTGAAATTATATCGGAACTGGGGGAATTTGTTATTTCCTTTCCCGTCTTAACAAGCTCTTTATTGAAAAACAAAAAATAAAAAGAGACACCCAATGCAATAACGAGCATAAAAATAATAAAATTTTTCATAAAATTATCTTTCGTAAATTACCCTTCTTGCACGAAAACAATAATCAATGCATTCTTCTTTATTGGGAAAATATTTAATTCCCATCATAACGCCAGCATCAGTATATCCTAAAAAATAACCCCAGGATTTGTCTGTTGGTTCATATTCACAATAAAGATCAGTGCATAAGCGTTTACGAAAATTATTAGCTTGAATTTTAGGCTCTATTTTTAATTCAAAAAAGACATAACTTCCAATTATTAGAGCAATAACAAAAATAATCCAACCAACAAAATTTTTATTATTTTTGTTTTCCATAAATTATCTCTATCTAATGACTATGTCAAAGTTATATTCTTCTGCCCATCCAAAATCAGAAAAATTTAATAAGGTTGAATGTAACCCCTCTTCTACTATTTCTTTTATATCGTTAAGCCTTGATTGTGATAAATTGCTTTTTGGATAAACGTAGATTACAATGCTTTTTGCAATGACTGACCCATAAGCATCAAAATCATCAAAAAAGAGTGAATCTTTTATTTTTCTTCTATAAAAATAGTCATCTATAAACCCCTCGAGTTGTAGCTCGTCTTTTCTGGTAATTTCGTTTTCTTGTGGAATTTCTGATTGTTTTTGTTGTTCTTTTTCTGCTCTAGTTTGTTCCCTTTGTGGCAAAAAAATAACAAAATAATAAAAAATAGAGAGACTAATTAGCAAAATGCCAATCACCAACATAATTTTCCAGTAATTTTTTTTCATATATTTTATTCTTTTAAACCAAACCTATGAAGGCAAGTTTTATAATAAGCATCTATAAACCGTAGCGCTTCCATGTCATCAA
The DNA here is from genome assembly GCA_028715115.1 of Patescibacteria group bacterium. Taxonomy (NCBI): domain Bacteria; species Patescibacteria group bacterium. The sequence continues at coordinate 322,590 of JAQUSN010000001.1, forward strand.
TTTTAAGAATTGCCGTTTGGTTAAATTCTGCTTCAGCTAAACATACTGACCTTATCTGTCTTGGTTTATATTCATACCAATAAAAAGCAAAACCTAAAATTAAAATTAAAGTTACAAAAATGAGAAAGTATTTTTTCATAAACAATTATTTAAGAGGTAATCTTCCACCACTATTTAAACCATCCTCAATAGGTTTTTGAGCAATGTTTTTAAACAAGTCCGTTAAACAAGCATCTATTTAACTATTTTAGCATACTGACTCATCACCCACCCTGCTTTATTGGCGACATAATATATCTTATACCAACCATTTTGCTGATCAATCACTGAATAGATTTTTTTATTTAAAATTGATGTGATAATTTTACCGCTTAAACTCGGAAGACTTCTAACCCTCAAACCGGGAACAGTTGCTTTTATATTAAATGTCTGACTGTCTGGGGTTGTGTTTATTTGTTCTGATATTGTTAGATCTGGACCCGTAGGATAAGCACTTAATGTAGCCACATCAACGTCTACAACGTCTTTCCACTTATATCCTCTACCTAAGAACACCGTAGCGCTTTTAATGGGGCGTTTTTGATTGTTATAAATTAAATAAACACCGGCAGTGCCCTTTACTCTGGCCAGAGTTCCGTTAATTAAATCGCCGACATTTGAAGATGTTTTACTGCTATCTGCTATAAATAAACTTAAAGAGCCGAGCGTAGTTAAGTCAATATTGTCTAAAATTGAGGACACTCTCGAATAATTATTAGAACCTCCGTTATCGTAAGCCATTGGAGAATTGTTAAGCCAACTATTAATTTTATTGATTGATAAAATTCCTCCCATATTGGTAAAATTTCCCAGAAAAACCTTTGAGGGTATGCCGACGAAAGTACCATTTTTAAGATAAGCGCCGCCCCCCGAATTACCAGAATCAAGAATGGCTTGTGTTTTTAAATAATTACCATCAACACCGCTGAAAGCACCGCTTGTATAGTTTATCTTTGTTCCGAACTTTGCGGGATAACCATAGGTTGTCAAGGTATCGCCTAAACGAAGACTATCACTGTTACCCTGTATAATGCTTACAAATGTTAAACTCTTGTTGCCTTGATTTCTTAATTTTAAAAGTGCAACATCGATATCGCTTGAAACTTTATAAATATCAGCGATCTGTCTGTCGCCACAATATGGCTCATTGTTGTAGTTATCTACAAAACAAACCAAGCAACCCAGCGTTCCGTCAATTACATGCTTATTGGTTAGTATCGTCCCCTTTGAATCAATTATCGTTCCCGAACCCTGGCTCGCCATTGTTTTATCAACGGGACAAATGAGTTTAACCGTGGATTTTATTATTAAATTTTGATTAACTATTCCTAAGTTTTCTGTTGGTGACTGTAGTGCAGGCTGATTTGGCGCTACACAATATTGCGAGGTTGCAGGAGATGCCGTTTCAGCGGAAGAACAATCAAATACTTTATTGCAACTTCTTGTTTGAATTCCTTGGGGTGAACAAGCGCCCCAATTACCGCAAGACCAAGTATCAGCATTGCATGTGGATTCTTGCCGTGGTGGCGTACAGCTTTGTGAGGTTGATGGTGAGGACGTATAGGCTGTCGGACAATCAAAAGTTTTACTGCAGGTTCTGGACTGCGAACCATAAGAGGCACAGGTGCTCCAGTCGCCACAAGACCACGTGTCGGATGTGCACGGCGGAACATAATTACAAGATTGAGTGGTTTCGACTGCTGGGCCAGTGTTAACTGTCGGACAATCAAATGTTTGTGTGCAGGTTCTATTTTTTGTACCATTTTGTTCGCAGGGTCCAAAATCACTGCAAGTCCAAAGATCATAATAACATACTGGCAAAAGCCTAATGGATACATCTTTGTTTAAATAAACCCATCTATTTTCCTCGCCGTAATAATAAATAAGTTTAATGTTCTTGATTTCATAGCTCCCTGACGTCATAAAAGAATTCGCCCCAAGTGCCCGATAGAGCAACTCATTGGGAACTTTTATCTGTGAATTAGACCACTCCTCAATATTGCCAGTGCCCTGGCCATCAAGTTCTAGGGCATGACTGCCGCAAGGGGGAAGAAGATTATTTCCATTGATTATTAAGTCTGGTGCCCCCGCCTTGTACCTATCTGGCACGCTATATCCAAGTCTTATTTCAGTAGGAGTTACGTCTGTGATTTGAGGTGGTAAGTTTTCGTTATAAGCACAATCTGCATAAACAAAACCATGTGGAATTGCAAATAAACTTAAAATGAATAGGGAAGTTAAAATGATTGTAAATTGTTTTTTCATAGATTTTGTTGCTTAATTTTTTTGTTAAATTTGCTGGCGAAAATACAAAACCCGCCGCCAAGCGAGACTTGCGCCTCCTATACCCTTTCGGATATAGACCACGTGTATGGAGCCTGAACGACGGGTTCAGTCAGTATACACGTGGCTTTATTGCCATGCCCACAGAGATTCCATGGGTTTAGGCAACTTAATTGTTGATTTTATAATAACATAAAGAAATAAAAAGGGTAGCCCAGTGAATAAATTGTGTAAATTTTCGGCTTCGTTTAGCTTGACAAATGTAAAAAATGCTATAAAATATAATAAACAAGGTCCAAATTGGACCCTAAAATTAAAATAACAATGAATATGGATGTCCACGATAGAAAATTTATAGAAAGTCACAATAGCTTATGCACTGATCCAACACGCAAAATTAATGAGAAAATTTTGCGTTGTTTTAAAAAAAATTTATCGATTAAAAAACCGACGATTAAAAAGCATCGTGATAAATTAGTTAACTGGATAACCTCTACTACATACCAAAAAGACTTAAACCTAAAAATATTGAGGAATAACTTTGAATATTTTAACTACAAAACAAACATCATCTTTTCAGACAAAAAAATAAATAAACCGGGAGTATTTTATTTAGGAAGAAGCTCAACTCAAAGAATCTATTGGCAAGCAATTTATAGCAAGCATTATTTTACAAAAAGAATGTTATTAGATGATTTTTTAAAACTTGATTTAGAATATAACAAAAACGATCAAAAAGAAGGAAGGAATTTAAATAAAATTAAAAATTTTATAGAACAATATAGTGTTTGCTTTATTAACTACCAAAACTTATTTAACTATCAAGATGGACTAGAGACTTATTTCGATGTTTTAATTAAAAATTATTTATTTTTTAAAAATTTTTACAAATTATTATTAGAAGATAAAAAATTTCCTTACAAAATAAAAGAGCCAGCCTTAAAAAGTAAGCATTATTGGCATTGGTATAATAAATATGCAAGATTATTATTCGCCCTTAATGAAGAAAAAATTTTTATCAAGAATGATTGTTTCCTTCCCCTTAAATGTATAATTAAAGAACCCAAAACCAACATTCCCTTGATAACCGATGAATTCCCATATCTTATAAACCTACTTTATGGTTTCATAATACAAGAACGAGCTGGACTGGAGAGATGTGGGTATTGTAAGGTATTGTTTGTGAAACGAAGAAAAGACCAAAAAGGATGTTGCCCAAATCATTCAAAATCATTAAGAGATGAGAAATATAGAGAGAAAATGGCTTAAATAAAGCAAAAGATTCGATATTAAAACGTCGCTTTGAGCGGCGTTTTTATGTTAATTATTAATTACTTTATAATTATAATAATGTTGTATTTTGAAAAATTAAAAGTTATAAAAATTAGAATTTATGAAGCGAGAAATATCAAAACAAAATGATTTTTTTGAAAGTTCAGATTTAACAATTTGCACCACTCTCTGTTATTTTGGTTATCAAATAGAAACCATTAGCAGACAAATATCGTCTAAGGTTATCTTTTCGATTAAAAAAGATGAAAAATTAGACGAATTGATTCAAAAATATTGGGCCCATCAACTCTTAGTAGAGCCGATGGCCTTTTTTAATTGTTTAAAAGAAATTAAATCGAGAATTTATAGTAGTTTACCGAATAATTAATTTTTCACCCCGATGAATCTAAAACAGTCAAACAACAAAAAGAACGACATCGAAATTGAGATAATTTATAATTCTCCGAAAGAGGGAGCGGATTGTTTATTATCTAAGGCCATAGAGATGATCTTGCCAGAAGAGACTATAAAACAATATTTAAATAATAAAGAATAACATATAAAAATTATGAATATGAAATATGCGGAAACCTTGAACAATTTATATCTTTCTAATTTAGAGAAAGAATGGCAGAAATCGTCAATAAGGTATTCAGAAAGACAATGGGTGGGGGTGTTTCCAGAAGCAAAAGAAATTATTAGAGAAATCATCAAAGGCTTTGAAAAAGAAGAGCAGGAGATTTTAAGCACGATCCAAGAAAACTTAACTTTAATTAGAAGTCAAATATCTGGTATATCTCTGTATTTTTGGAGAGAGTGGGTTAAATGTAGCCAGGTTTCGCGGTTAATAGAGATTGAAAAAAAAATAGCTGGGCTAAGGGCGGCCATTTCGGAGGGCAAAGCTTTTAAGGGCGAGAAGAACCATAGAATCAATGACGAAGATATTTATCAGGCCCTGCAAACATCAATAATTGACGTAGCTATTCCTTCTTTAAATCAAGCCAGACAACTCGGAGAAAACTATCTTTCTCTTTGCCCGTTTCACAAGGAAAATCACCCCTCCTTTTATTTATATGCTTTAACTAATTCTTTTTATTGTTTCGGCTGCGGAGTCGGTGGAAATGTTATTAATTTGGTAATGAAATTGCACAATCTCCCATTTAAGGAGGCGGTGCGGTTTCTATTAAGAGGACAATTATGAATATTAAAATGCCAAGCGAACAAGCGCTTGAACAAAAAATTCAGGAAGTTGAGAAAACGGTTCAGGAGGTTGAGAGGGATGTCGTTGAGAGGGTTTTGCCAATAGAATTTAAAGGTCAATCGGTAGGAATTGACGAATGGCGAAAAACTATACAAGCCAACTTTCCTGAGTTGTTTTTCCCCGCAGAAGTGGGTCTAAGCGTTATTGCTCAATTATTAATCAAAGACATAAGCAATCCCTTCGGGATGGTTTATGTCGATGTACCAAGCTCGGGGAAAACCATAACTTTAAACTTTTTTACTGAGGTTGAAGAATTGGTTTATGCAACAGATAATTTTACTCCCGCTTCTTTTGTCTCCCATGCTAGCAATGTTAAAAGGGAAGACTTAAAGAAAATTGATCTTCTGCCCAAAATACGTTATAAACTTCTAATTGTTCGTGATTTGGCTCCAATTTTTGGTGCAGGAGAAGAAGACTTACAAAAGAATTTAAGTACCCTAACCAGAGTATTTGACGGCGAGGGGTTGCAAACTGACAGCGGTATCCACGGTCAGAGAGGATATTGCGGAGATTATGTGTTTATGTTTTTAGCCGCCTCTACTCCAATTTCTCCTAAAGTGTGGAAGGCAATGAGCAGCTTCGGTTCTCGGCTTTTCTTTTTAAATATGGAAACGAAAGAAAAGGACGACGATACTCTGGCCCAGCAGCTAACTCACAACTCTTGTAAAGAAAAAGAAACAGTCTGCCGAGAAAAAACGGGACATTTTATTAGAACTCTTTGGCATAAATATTCTGACGGGGTTGATTGGAATAAGGGCAATGACTCTCAAGAATTAAAAAAGATGATTGGCAAAATAGCAAAATTATTAGCTAAATTAAGAGGGACGATTAAAGTTTGGGAGAAAAGCAATTTAAGAGATGATGAAAATTTTGACCATCAAATTCCAATAATTGAAAAACCAGACCGGATTAACCAGTGTCTTTATAACTTGGCTCGCGGACACGCCTTGGTTTGCGGTAGAGAACAAATTGACGAAAGAGATGTTGCGGTAGCCCTGGAAGTGGCACTTGATTCTGCCATATCATCAAGGGTCCAGTTGTTTAATGCCCTGTTGGACAATAACGGACAACTAACGACCGATGAAGCTATGGATAGAATTAACTGCTCTAGGGTTACGGCCCTTAAAGAAATGGAGGCGTTTAAAATACTGGGGTTGGTTGATTTGAAGAATGAAGTTATGGGTATTGGCCGCCCGGAATATGTCATAACACTAAAAGAGAAATTTAAGTGGTTTTTAAGTGGAGAATGTAAGAACATAAGAGAGCCAAAGGTCGCAGACACAGGGGTAGATTTACTAAATTAATTAATAAATAAAGTAAATTTACCCCTATGTATACAGAACAACAAATCATTGAAAATCTTAAAAAGTGTCCTTATTTCAATAGATGCTCTCAGAATCTATGTCCCTTGGACCTGGAACTTCACCTGAGAACAGGCAATAAACAGGATAAATGTCGCTGGATGAGAGAACCCAAGCAAGCAAGGGTCGAAGGTAAAGAGTTCATCTCTGGAGGAGGGGTTATGCCGAATGTCCTTTTGAATTTCGTGCCTGAAGCGAATTTAGAGTGGCTCAACCAATCGTCTCAAGAAGCTTGTCGACGGCTTATTGACCCTGATTCTCACCTGGTATCAGGTAAATAACAGGTAATAATAATTAAAATATGACGAATCAACAAGATAACGAATTAAGTAAAATCGAAGAAGGCACCAAGCCTGTAGTTAAAAAAGAGCTTACGCCAACAGAAATTGATAATTTGAAAAAGTTTTTTTCAGACCCACATACCAGTGAGGAACAACGACTGAAGGAATACGATGGATTACGAAAAACGAGGCAAAGATCAAAGGAACAAGAAGATAGGAAAGAAAAATTGAGCATGGAGCTTGCAATAATTCACGGATTTGATAACGGAATTCTACTTCAGAGTATTGTCGGTGATAAAAGGTGTGGACCAGGACTTATAAAAATGAGACGGGGTTTAATAGAAGAACATCGATGCAAGGCCGCCTCGGAGTTTATGTTGGTAGATAAAATCGTTACAGCCTACTGGAAAAGTATGCGATACGAGACATTCCTTAATAGGATTATTGAACCAGAGCTAGACAAATTTATATTCAAAGAATCCCAAATAAAAATAATTAAAGAAATCCAGAAAGGTATAGAACTAGCTAATCGACAATTTGAAACAAGTCTAACCCTACTTAAAAGTCTGAAGCAGCCCAAACTAAACGTGAAGGTAAGCGCCGATAATGCCTACATCGCCCAGAACCAGCAAGTTATTAATACAGACGAGATTAATCCTTCTCCCAAAGAAATCATTAAGGCCAATTGATTTGGGAACATTTTTATGAAAACTTTAATTGAGCATTGTCAAAAATTAAACATTAACGAACTGGTAAGAAGCATTAAGTCAGAGTTAAAAAAGGTTAAACTGCAAGCAAAAATTGATGCCCTGGGGCAGAGAATTGATATAACGACTACGCCCTGCCATTTTGGAAATGAAAGGATTTGGTTTGTATGCCCATCCTGTAAAAAGCGAGTGGCCACGCTATATAAACCACCAATGAAAAACGCCCTATTATGCCGAAAATGCCATGATTTGACCTATCTAAAGGCACGCTATCACCGAATGGTATAAACTTGACTGGATATACCAGGGTGTTATAATAATAACGTTGACCCATGTCCCAAAACATCCCTAAGATTTTTATTGCCCTGTTGCCCTCAAGGGGGCGGCTATGCCAATGAGGCAATCCTTAGGGAAAGCGGATTTGGGTCAACCATGGCCGCCCCTTTAATTTGTTTATAAAAAATTATATGAAAGTAGCTATTTATGCTCGGGTTTCTACAGAGCACCAACAAGAGCAAAAAACAATTGAATCCCAGGTAGACGAGTTAAGAAGAATTTGTAATAAACAAGGAGTCTATATTGTTAGAGAGTATGTAGACAACGGTTGGAGTGGCGAGACCCTGGATCGACCAGAATTGGATAGGCTAAGAACCGAGGCCTCCCAAGGAATTTTTGAACGAGTTTATTTTTATTGCAACGATAGATTATCCAGGAATCTCTCTAATCAAGGGATTATAGTTCAAGAGTTGGAAAGAAAGGGTATTGAGGTCTATTTCTATGACAAACCAATAGCCGACACTCCCGAAGGCAGATTTTTATTTCAAATATTGGGAGCTGCGTCAGAGTTTGAGAAGGCGAAGATTTTAGAACGGACAAGAAGGGGGAAGCTTTATAAAGCAAGAAGAGGGGTGGTGGTTGGGAGCTTGTCGCCATTGGGATTTGAATATATCAAAAAAACGAAGGAGAAAGACGGATATTATATAATAAATAAGTCAGAGGCTGAGATTATTAATCTAGTTTTTGATTTATATCTACAATTTGGCAGCGTCAGAGAAGTGGCCAAAGCATTAACAAATAGAAATGTTAAGCCCAAGAAAGGGAGACATTGGCGTACTAGCACTTTACATAGAATTTTAAGAAACGAGACTTATATTGGCACCACTTATTTTAATAAATCTTATGCCATTGAAACAAGCACGGTAAAACAAAAATATAGAAAGATAGTTAAAACTGGTAGAAAAATGAGAGATAAAAAAGACTGGATTCCGATTGCCGTTTCTCCGATAATTGAAAAATCAAAATTTAATGCAGTACAGGTGTTATTGGCAAAAAATCATAGGGCCTTTGTATCTGGAGGCAATCATTATTTATTGGGTGGATTATTGAAATGCGCTATCTGTGATTCGCCCGTGGGAGGAGAATTAAGCCATGGCCATAGATTTTATCGGTGTAATAATAGGCACCGGACATTTCCATTACCAAAGAAATGTAATGCTAAAATGATTGGTGTCGATAAATTAGACCCCGCCGTTTGGGAGTCTGTTACTAGGGCGATAATGGATCCTCGCATATTGGTTAAATATATATTAGATAAGACAGAAAAGATTAAAAAGAACGCGGGGTCTTTAAATACAGAGATAGAATCATTACGTCAAGAAAAGAACAAGGTCAAGGCCAAAAAAGATAATCTATTTGACTTATATGCCGACAGTGGCATTAACAAAGAATCAATTTTAGAGAAAATAAGAAATTATGAGAAGCAAGAAGAGAACCTAGATAAAAGAATAGCAGATCTAAGTCTTCAGCTAACTCAGAGGGTTGATAGGCCATTACTTATTCAAGATGTTGAATATTTCTGCGAAGTGGCCCAAGGGAAAATAAAAGACTTCTCTCTTGAAGAGAGGCGCAGGTTCTTAACGTATCTTATAAACAAAATAACCGTTGACTCTATTAAAAAGAAGGTTATAATAACAGGATATATTCCTTTAACTCAGGCTCAAGAGGGGCCAACGAATTTGACAGAAGTTCTTTCAAATCAATATAATAGGTTGGGCGGTTATGTTTGTGGTTCTCCGTCTCAACCTTATGGTGGTGTGTTGTCCCCACAGTGTTGATGAGCGGGCCGCCTGGTTCGGGAAAAACTTTTTTAGCTCGCGCCTTACCGTCAATTTTGCCGATTATGACGGAGCAAGAAGTCTTGGAAGTGACGAAAATTTATAGCATCGGTGGATTATTAAAAGAAAATCAACCCTATATTAGCGAACGACCTTTTCGCGCGCCAAAGGCCACATTACTTATCCGGCTAAATTTACCCTGGTTGCCTCGCAGAATCCTTGCCCGTGCGGTTATTTTGGCGATCCCGAAAAAGACTGCACATGTAGTCCAATTCAAATAATGCGCTATCGCAAGAAAATTTCCGGCCCGCTTTTAGATAGAATCGATTTGCACGTTGAAGTGCCAAGAATAAAATTCGAAAAATTATCGAGTGAAGAAGCGGCTGAGCCGTCTAAAAATATCAGGACTCGAGTGCAGGTGGCGAGGGAAAGGCAGTTAAAAAGATTTGAAGGACTTAAGATTTTAACTAACGCCGAAATGTCAGCCCAGCAATTAAAAACATTTTGTCCAGTTGATGCGACTGGCCAGGATTTATTACGTCGGGCCGTTGACGAATATCACTTGTCTGCCCGTACTTATCATCGTATTTTAAAAGTGGCGCGCACCATTGCAGATTTGGCCGGCGAAGAAAAAATTTTACCACAATACTTAGCCGAAGCCATTCAATATCGGATCAAGGAAGAAGAAAAAATATTCTAAAAAAAGACCGCCGCGGGGCGGTCTACGATCTACCGGCGGCGGACATGACCAGCCAAACCCGTACACTGTTCGAGGCCCTTTTTAAGGGCATCGGGATGGGGTTGGATCGCCACTCGCGCTCCATTGGGGCGGTCATCGAAATAGTCTCCGTTTACGTGTGCACCACAAGTAGCGCACACCACTTCGACATCGCCCGTTTTTGGGGACTCGGATTGAGTCAAGTAATCCTCCTCTAGTTGAATATTAATTATAGTACTATTTTTTACGAATTTGTCAAGATTTAATGCTCAAAAAAATTAAGATTTTATTATTTAGTTCCGTAGCTGGTGGCGCGATAATCATCGCGACCTTTTCTGTTTTAAGCCGTTTAATCGGACTACTTCGTGATCGCTTATTGACCGGAACCTTTGGCGCCGGCCAAATTCTCGACGCTTATTACGCCGCTTTTCGTTTGCCAGATTTAGTCTTTAATACGTTGGTTTTGGGCGCCTTGTCTTCAGCCTTTATCCCAGTTTTTCTTTCGATTTGGCATAAAGACAAAGAAGAGGCCTGGAAAGTAGCCAATTCAATTTTAAATATATTATTAGTTTTAATTTTCGTTTTCGTCATTATACTCTTTGTTGCCGCGCCGACTTTGGTTAATCTTTTCGTCCATGGATTTTCGCCGGAAACCAGGGCGCTAACGACTAACCTGACGCGCATTATGCTGTTTAGTATTTTATTTTTTACTATTAGCAACGTCGCCGGCAGCATCTTGAACTCATTTCGTCGATTTCTGGCCTTTAGTTTATCGGCGATTATGTATAACCTAGGAATTATTTTTGGCATTGTTATTTTTACTCCGCGCTTAGGTCCGATTGGTTTAGCCTGGGGCGTGCTTTTGGGCGCGGTGTTACATTTTTTAATTCAAGTACCGGCCTTATTAAAAGTTGGCTATCGTTGGCGACCAGGCTTCAATTATCGAGAACCAAATGTCAAAAAAATAGGCTTATTAATGCTGCCGCGGAGTTTTGGTTTAGCTATCAGCCAATTAAACGAAACTGTCACAACCTTTATCGCTTCGGGATTGGTGGTTGGCACGGTTTCAATTTATAATTTAGCTTTTAATTTAATAAGTTTTCCGATTAATATTTTCGGTACTTCACTGGCCACTTCGGTTTTTCCTGTTTTCTCCCAGGCCATCATTAACAACGATCACGAATTATTTGTTTATCATTTTTCAAAAACCGTCCGTCGGGTATTATATTTTATAATTCCGACCACTATTATTTTTATTTTGCTCCGAGTGCAAATTGTGCGTTTAATCTTTGGCACTGGCCGGTTTAATTGGGAAAATACGATTTTAACCGCGCAAACGCTCGGATTCTTTTCTTTGTCTTTGTTCGCTCAGAGCTTGATTCCGGTTTTTGCCCGTTCATTTTACGCCAGGCACGATACGCGGACACCGGTAAAAACGGCGGTTATCGGATTTATTTTAAATATAATTTTGTGTTTTATCTTAGGCCCAATAATGGGTCCGGCCGGTTTAGCTCTGGCATTGTCGATTTCTTCGACAATTAATTTGATTATGCTTTTTATAATTTTAAAAGAAAGAATGGGCGGACTCGATCAAAAGAATATTTTCAGATCATTTCTTAAAATCATCATTATGTCGCTGGCCATGGCCGTTTTCATCCAATTATTTAAAAACATCATGGGCGGACTGGTAAATATGCAAACCTTTTTGGGCGTCTTTTTACAATCTTTAATTGCGGGCCTGGTAGGAGTTGCTATTTATTTTATTTTAAGCTTATTATTCAAATGTCAGGAAGTCGAAACAGTTAAAAGGATTTTTGCTAGAGTTTTTAATAAATAAGTTTATTAAAGAGATAAATATAAAAAGCGGGCTCGGGGCTCGCTTTTTATATTCTATTTTCATACCCCCAAGAGGAATTGAACCTCTATATCCAGTTCCCGCCTGCAATGTCAAGCGTAGTTTTGGCGGGCAGGTAGAAGGCTGGTGTTCTATTTATTGTCCGCTTTTGGCGGATCAGCCTTGGGCTGAAACTATAAGGTAAGTTGATTGGCTTATCTGCTCGCCAATACCCCCAAGAGGAATCGAACCTCTATATCCAGCTTAGAAGGCTGGTGTTCTATCCATTGAACTATGGGGGCAGTGGCGAGTAGATAACAAATTATTATAAAATTTTAGCAAAAATTCAGAAAAAGTCAATTATTATTTAATGGCTGAATAAAATATTTTTAGAAATTCCAACCGCTATTACTTCCGCCATTCGCGTTGCCATCAGAGATAAGCGCATTCCAGGTGGCTCCGCCAGCCGCAGCGCTTCGGGTGATAGAGGTGTAATAAAGAGTATTAGTGCCAGCACTATCAGATAGATTAAACGTACTCGCCCCAGTGTCAGTGTCCATGGTAATTAAATGGCCACTGGAGCCAGTCAAAGACAAAGAGGTAACCGTAGTAGTAGATTCTGCTTTAAACTTAATGGTCTTGTCGGGAGTGGTTGAGGTAAGATTGTTAAAAGTAGTATTTGATGTATCGCCAATAGTTGAGATTTTGGTGGCGTCGTTAAAATTAACCGTGGAGGTGCCGGCAGTAAAAGTATCGTCGTTAGTGAAATTTCCACCGATATTAATAGTGTATGAACCGGCGTCAAAAGAACGTATTTTACCCGCCACATACTGAATAGCAAAATCATTGAGTATGGTTAAATTAGATTGTAAAACAATCGAAATATTATAATCTGACCCACTACCAGTCCCAACTGTATAATTATACAATGATTGTGTCGAAGAAAGTGAACGAGTTGTTGTACTATATTTTTGGTATATTGTTGACAACCCAGCATCAAAATTTGAACTGGTAATATCTAAATTTCCCCACAAAATAATATTAGCCGTATTGGTAGCGGTGAAGGTTCCTGTGCCCGAAACAGTAAGGTTTATAATGTCTATCATTCCAGTAGAAATGGTTATAGTCGCTCCTGTTGGAACAGTAAGACTAGCGGCATTAGCACAAATAAATCGTCCAGCTCCTACATTAAGCGTAAAACCACTACCTAAAGTAATAGGATTACCATAGCTTCCATTAATATATGATTTCCCATTAAAAATAAGTGTTCCTGAGGTAAAGGCGATGACCCTATTTTGCAGAAAATGATCCTGCAACGTCCATTCTCCGCCGTTGCCATTCCAGGTAACACTAGAAAATGTTTTTCCCCCGGTAGTAATAGTTTTTCCTGTGGTAGTGGCAGCAAAAGTAACGGTTTGGGTGTTGGGGGTAAAGGTCATACCGGCTACAAATTTAAGATTACCATAAACAGTAAGACCAGCATCTAAGGCTAAGGTGTGCGTGTAGCCAGTGGCATCAATGTCAGTAGTAACAGAGGCTGTGTCTACGGTAATGTTGCCAGAATTAACGTCCAGAATTGCCGTATCTCCTTGAACGGGATGCGTGGTTATGGTAGATCCTCCTGATTCAGTGACCCAAGCTCCGTCATCGCTCGACCAATTACCTCCAACAGCAGAAGCATATTTATTTCGTGATAAAGAAATAAGGCCCGGGCTGCTTGAAGATTCAAAATATTGAGCATAATTACCGCCGTCATTTTGGGCTAGAGCTTGATTAGAAGAGGACTCTAGAGTAGTAGCTATTCTGAAATTAGTGCCATCTGAATTATATAGATAGCATTGTTGGGTGGGCAAAGGGTCATTAGGAATATTGGACATTTGAGTTAAAAGAGTGGAACACCAACTGGGAGGAGAAACGTCCATACACACCGAAAGACAGACCGTACCCAAAGAATTGGGGTAGGAATCATTAAAAGAAAAAGATAGCTCTAGGGCTTTGGTGATTTGACTGATGTCAGCTATGCGTCTGACGTCTCTGGCTTTAACCCTGGCGTTATTGAAGGCTGCCACAGCGATACCCGCCAAAAGACCGATAATGGCAACCACAACAATAAGTTCAACAAGAGTGAAAGAGGCTTTTTTATTTTTGAATATCATAATTTTATTTCTCGTTTCTTTTTTTATCATGAAAGGCCTGGTAAACTTCTTTTAATCTTTTGTTGGTGACATGGGTGTAAACTTGGGTGGTGGTAATATTTTTGTGTCCCAATAATTCTTGCACGGCGCGTAAATCAGCCCCGCCGGTTAAGAGATCGGTAGCAAAGCTATGGCGCAAGGTATGAGTGGTTATTTTTTTGGTAATGCCGACTATTTTGGCATATTTTTTTACCAAACGCTGAACGCTACGCGGAGTTAATCGATTTTCTGGTTGGGATTTTTCCGCCTCATGCTGGCCGCGGTCGTGGCGGACAAAAAGGGAGGGATCTAGATCGGTTCTGGCCTCCAAATATTTTTTTAGCCAATATTTAGCTTGGTTAGAGAGAAAAACCACTCGCCATTTATTTCCTTTACCGCGGATAGAAAATTCTTCTTTTCTTAAATTAATATCGTCTTTTTTAAGCGAGGTTAATTCCGAGACCCGCAAACCGGCTGAAAATAATAGCTCTAAAATGGCCTTATCGCGCAGTTTAATAACGTCGTCTTGTTTAATTTCAAAGGGAGCTTTAATTAATTTTTCCAAATCTTCACCTTCTAAAAAGGCGATTTGTCGTTCGGGAATTTTAGCCAATTCTATTTTCTCCGGTGCCATGGTGGTAATGTCGCGCTTGGCTAAATATTTTAGGAAAGTTCGGATAGCTATTAAATAATAATTTTGCGTAGAAGAAACAAGTGTGCCGCCGCGCGGATTTTGCTTACGAGCCAAAAATAGGCGATACTGTCTGATCAGGGCCGGCGTAATTTGAGCGGGTTGGCTAATTTTTGTCCACGCCAAAAAATCTTTTAAATAAAAGCCATAGTTGCGAATCGTTAATTGACTGCGCCCTTTTTCAATTTCTAGATGTTCTAAAAATTCATTAATAAGTTGTTGTAAAGTATTCATATTTATATTGTAAATTATAGAAACTACCTGTCAAGATTTTGCGACACTAAAATTTACTTTAAAATTTGACATTTTGGAGAAAATATTATAAATTAATAATAACGAAAACCTATTAAGGAGGATTGTTAATGGCGCAAAAGCACGTTAAGGCCGCGAATGGCCAAGGCATAGTCAACGGAACGCGAGTCAAGAAGGTCGTCGACAGCAGTCGGCGCCACAGTAGACATCCCGTCGGTTCGACAGGAAGGGCCATACATATCAACGAAAAAATTGGCACCTTCGACGTTGCCTATGACCGTGGCGGCCGAGCGAACGATTGTCGACCTGATCACTTCGAGGTCGTTTCCGGAGGCGCTCCGACTAGTTAGGCTTGATGGGCGAAGAAAGCGAGATCAAACTGCCCGTGAAGGCGCCAACTCCCCGTGATCGCCTCGTGGCTGCACAGCCTAGTCGATTTCAAGCGGGGCCAGGTATATCCTGGCCCCGCTTCTCCATTTTTTAGGGCCTTTCACATGATTTTCACCTTGGCACTTGACGTTTTATTTTTACCTGCTACAATGAGATATACTTAATAAGTCGTTATCTACACAATTTTTAAACTATGAATAAGAAAAAAGAAATTAAAAAGGCCGTGATTAAAAATTTTCAGAAGAAAGACCAGGATACTGGTTCGGTAGAGGTTCAGATAGGTCTTTTGACAAAAGAAATTAGTCAATTAACCGATCATCTCAAAAAAAATAAACAAGATTTTTCTTCTCGCCGAGGTTTATTGCGCAAGGTTGCTCACCGACGTAAGCTTTTAAAATATCTACAGCACAACGACCCGAAGAGTTACGAAAAAATTGTCAAAAAGATTAAAACGGCTTAAGCACTTCCGCAATTTTAAAATTATATGAAATATCCTCATCAACGTGTTGGCGTTTTTATTGACGTGGCTAACATGTATCATTCGGCTAAAAATTTATTTCGGGCGAATGTTAACTTTGCTAAAATCTTAGAAACAGCCCTAGCCGAAAGGCAATTAATCCGCGCTATCGCTTACGTTATCCGCTCTAAAAGCCAAGAAGAACAGACCTTTTTCGGAGCCCTGGATCGCCAGGGATTTGAAGTAAAAATGAAGGATTTGCAAATCTTTGCTGGAGGTATGAAGAAAGCCGATTGGGACGTGGGTATTGCCATTGACGCAATAAAGTTAGCCGATAAATTAGACGTGATAGTTTTGGTTAGCGGCGACGGTGATTATGTGCCGCTTTTAAATTACTTGCAAGAAAACAAGGGCTGTCGAGTGGAAGTCATCGCTTTTAGCGAGACGACTTCATCCAGACTAATTGAGGCAGCTGATGAATTCTTGGATTTGAGTAAAAATAAAAGAAAATTTTTATTCAAATCAACCAGATAAAAAACAAGAGAAATAAATTAATTATTAATTGTAAACTTATGAAGTTTGAAACAGAGTTTGCCGGACGAAAATTAATTGTCACTACCGGCGAATTAGCTGGACAAGCCAATGGTGCTTGCACGGTCCAGTATGGTGAAACAGTGGTCCTCGCGACTGCAACAATGGGAACAGAAGACAGAGATACCGATTTCTTCCCCTTAACCGTGGAGTATGAAGAAAAATTTTATGCCGCAGGTAAAATAAAAGGTTCTCGTTTTATTAAACGCGAAACTAAACCGACCGATGAAGCTATTTTAACCGGTCGCTTAATTGACCGCAGCTTGCGGCCTCTTTTTAATCAAGAAATGCGCCGCGATGTGCAGTTAATCAATACAGTTTTGGCTTTTGACCAAGAAAATAGCCCGGACATGGTCGCTTTGTGCGCTTCGATTTTGGCCTTGTCGATTTCCGACATTCCTTGGCAAGGTCCGATTGCTGGCATGAGAATAGGATTGGGCCAACCAGAATGTGGTGAGCAGTTTGCCATTAATCCAATCAATGCGAATATAAAAAATAATAATTTGGACTTGATCGTTTCCGGTTCGCCGGACAAAATCGTGATGATTGAAGCTGGTGCGCAGGAAGTTGACGAAGAAACAATGTTTAAAGCGATGAAATTTGCCAACGATCATTTTCAGGTATTGCTTAACTTTTTTAATGAGATTATTAAGAAAGTTGGCAAACAGAAAAACGTTGCCTTACTCGAAGCACTTAACAAAGTCAAAGATGAATATAAAACTTTGGCCGATGATTTCATTCGCGATAATGCGCAAAAATATTTATTTAAGCAAACTTTAAAAACCAAAGCTGATCGTAGCGCCGCCAAAGATGAGTTAGAAAAATCTTTGGATGAATTTTTAGCGCAAAGAGGCATCGACGAAGAGACTCGTTCCAAGGCCGCTAGTTATATCCACGGCCTGGTTTATCGCGAAGTCAGTCGAGCCATTTTAGAGCAAGAAAAGAGAATTGATGGTCGTAAAATAGATGAAATTAGGCCATTGTCGGCCACAGCCGGATTTTTACCGCGCGTGCACGGTTCAGCCTTGTTTCAGCGCGGCGAGACCCAAGTTCTATCAATTGTAACTTTGGGATCGCCAGGCATGGAACAAACCCTAGATACCATGGAAGAAAGCGGTACTAAGCGTTTTATGCATCATTATAATTTTCCTCCATTTTCGGTTGGTGAAACTGGTTCAATGCGCGCAACCGGTCGGCGAGAGACTGGACATGGTGCTTTAGCCGAACGCGGGCTTTACCCCATGATTCCCAAAGAAGACACTTTTGCTTATACGATTCGCGTGGTTTCGGAAGTAATGTCTTCCAATGGTTCTTCGTCTATGGCTTCAAGTTGCGCTTCGTGTTTAGCTTTAATGGATGCGGGCGTGCCAATGAAAAAGCCAGTGGTTGGCGTGGCAATTGGTTTAGCTTGCGAAGTTAAAAATAATGAAATCGTTAAATATAAAACTTTTACCGATTTACAAGACCTCGAAGATGGTCCGGGCGGTATGGACTTCAAAGTGATTGGTACTCGTGACGGAATTACTGCTGTTCAGATGGACACCAAAACCCCGGGACTTAATTTCGATATTATTAAAGAATCCCTTGATCGCGCTAAAAAGGGCAGAAATCAAATTTTAGATTTAATAGTTTCTATTTTACCCGCGCCGCGAGCAGAGGTTTCTCTTTACGCGCCTAAGATTATTTCTTTCAAGATTAATCCTGATAAAATTCGTGAAGTGGTTGGTCCGGGCGGCCGAGTTATTAATGACATTATCGCTAAGACGGGCGCGACTATTGATATTGAACAAGACGGTTTGGTGGCCATTACTTCAGAGAATAACGAAGGATTAAAAAAGGCGGAAGAAATGGTCAAAAACATTGTGCGTGAAATTCAGGTTGGAGAGACGTTTGAGGGTAAGGTGACGAGAATTATGGATTTCGGCGCTTTTGTTGAACTCGTGCCTGGCCATGAAGGCATGGTCCATGTTTCAGAAATGGCGCCGCACCACGTTGAGCACCCTTCCGACTTTTTGAAAGAAGGAGACGTTGTGCCAGTTAAAGTTATTGAAGTTGATTCAATGGGCAGAGTTAATCTATCAATTCGTGCTGCTAAAGAACCTGATTATGTTCCTCGGCCAAAGCCAGCCAGAAAGCCAATGGGCCGCGGCGGAAGAGGCGGACATAGTCATTCAGATCGACCTCGCCGAAGATTCTAAAATTAATTCATTAGTACTTAGAGTTAATTAGTAATTTGCAGGCTTAAATGCTTTTCGTCAAAAAAATCGGCATTGACCTAGGGACGGCGACGACCTTGGTATTTTTACCGGGCCGGGGGATTGTGTTAAATGAACCGTCAGTTGTGGCGATTTCGGCTCTTGATAAAACGGTCTTAGCAGTGGGCAATGAAGCTAAAGAAATGATTGGCCGCACGCCAGATACGATTATTGCTAGAAAACCGATGCGTGATGGCGTGATTGCCGATTACCGTACCACAGAATCAATGTTGCGTTATTATATTAATAAAGCTATTGGTAATTTTCATTTTTTCAGGCCCGAAGTTATGGTGGCTGTGCCGGGCGGCATTAGTTCAACCGAAAAAAGAGCGGTCATTGATGCAACCCTAGCTGCCGGCGCTAAAGCTGCTTATATTATTAAAGAACCGATTGCTGCGGCTATTGGCGCCAATATTCCGATTGGTTCGGCTTCTGGGCACATGATTATTGATATGGGCGGTGGCACCTCAGAGATCGCGGTTATTTCTTTGGGCGGAGTCGTGGCCTGCACTTCAGTACGCGTGGCTGGTAATAAATTTGACGCAGCCATCACCGAATATATTAGAAAAAAATACAACTTAGCCGTGGGAGAGCGAACAGCCGAGGAAATAAAAACCAAGGTTGGCGCGGCCATGTATCCGGATAAAAAATTAACCATTGATATTCGCGGTCGTGACATGATTAGCGGTTTACCGCGCATCGTTACGGTTTCTTCCAACGACGTAGTTGAGGCCATTCAAGATGAATTGAATATGATAATTTCTGCGGTTAAGTCAGTTTTATTTGAAACGCCTCCGGAATTGGCCGCTGACGTCATGGATAAGGGTATGGTTTTGGCTGGCGGCAGTTCGCTGTTGCGTTGCATTGATAAATTATTAACCCAGGCAACAGGCGTGCCGGCTTATGTTGCTGACGAGCCGAATTTATGCGTAGCCAAAGGCACCGGTATCGCCTTGGAAAATTTGGAATCATATAAAAAATCCATTTTGGCCGTGCGATAATTACTACAAAACAATTTATTTTTCAAAAAAAACACCCTTGCCTCAAGGCGTTTTTTTTGTTAGTATAAGTTAATGATTGAAAACAATAAAATGAAATCCAAGAAAACGCGTTTCATCTTAAAGCGATATTTTATTATTATTTTTATTTTATTGCCGATTCTTTTGTGCGGTCTATGGATTTTTACCGTTTTTGTTCAGCACAAATATTTACTTACAAACAATGAAACGCCGAAAAAATTCTATCGCGAACAACCATTTTATGTGCGCGGTATTTATTTGTCGTCTTGGACTGCCGCCACGCCCAAATTATTAGATAAAACCCTAGAGCTAGCTAGAAATAATCAAATAAATTCTCTAGTTATTGATCTAAAAGATTCTTCAGGGAATGTGGCCTATGACAGTCGTGTACCGCTGGTTAACCACCTTAATACCAAGCAAGTGCGCATTAGTGTTCTTAGAGAATTAACCGATAAATTACACGGACAAGGATTTTATTTAATCGCTCGTTTGTCGATGTTTCAGGATACGGTTCTAGCGGAAAGCAAACCAGAGTGGGCGTTAAAAAACGTTAACACTGGGAAGATTTGGCGCGATCGGAGAAATTTAGCTTGGGTTGATCCGGCCTCGCCTGACGTTTGGCAATATAATTTAGATATTGCCAGAGAAGCTTATGATAACGGATTTGATGAAATAAACTTTGATTATATTCGTTTTCCCTCGGACGGCGATATTAGTTTAATTAAGTATCCGGTTTGGGATAAACAGAACACTAAAGCTGAAGTTATTAAACAATTTTTTGCCAAACAATACGACGAATTAAAAAAATATGGTCCGCGTTCGATTGATCTATTCGGATTAACCCTGTGGCACTTAGAAGATGGAAGTGATATGAATATTGGCCAATCGTTAGCCAATGCTATGCCTTATTTTGATTATATTTGTCCAATGGTTTATCCATCGCATTATCCCAGCGGTTTTGAAAATTTTTCTAATCCGGCCGATCATCCTTATGACGTGGTTTATCGCAGTTTAAATAAATCTAGAATTACTTTTGAAACAATGCGCGCTGACCCCAAGGCCAATCATCCATATGTGCGCCCTTGGTTACAGGCCTTTGACTTGGGGGCGACTTATAATTTGGCTATGATTAAGGAGCAGATTAGGGCGACTGATGAAGGCGGTGGCCTAGGGTGGATCCTATGGAATGCGCGTAATGATTATTCTTCTTTTAATGGTTATAGTTTAAAATAAATATGCCCAATAACAAAACTTCACCAGTGTTCTTCTATACTTACGTGCTCTATAGTCCCAAAGACGACCATAACTATATAGGTTATACCAACAATTTAAAAAAACGACTTCAAGAACACTGGAAAGGAGAAAGTTTTGCTACCAAGGGCAGATTGCCATTAAAATTAATCTACTTTGAGGCATCACTTCACCAAGAAGATGCCAAACAAAGAGAAAAATATCTAAAAACCACGGATGGTCGAAGGTTTTTAGCTAAACGATTAAAACACTATCGTACCAATAATGTTTGGCATCTTTAGTGAAGTTGTTGTTACTGGGTATGTCTAAATTTCGCACAGAAAGAGTCGGTTCTTTAATTCAACAAGAGTTGGGTCAGTCTTTTTGCAAAGAATTAGAATTTCCAGTTGGGTCGCTGGTTACGATTAGCGCCGTGGAAATTAATAATAAAATAGATGAAGCTAATGTTTGGATTAGCGTTTTTCCTTTTAAAAAATCTGGTCAAGTTTTAAGTTTATTAAAAAAGCGTGCGCCATATTTTCAAAAAATGTTAAACAAAAAATTAACAATGCATTTTGTTCCGCAGATTAAATTTTGTTTAGACACAACCGAAGATAGGGCGGCGGATGTTGAAGAATTAATTAATAAAATATCGAGACATACCAAGTAATTGCGTTTATTGGAATAAGTCATGAATCTAGATACCATAATTAAGGCTATCCCGTAAAAGCCGACCGAGGTCGGCTCACGGGATGCTCAAAATTATGGAAAAAATTTACGAACTTTCGTTCTTAATTTTTTAATAATTTTGGCATGAAGATTCTAGCCGTTGAAACGTCATGTGACGAAACCGCCGCATCTATCGTTGAGCTGCGCGGGCAAAAAGAAAAAACGAGATTAAAAATTTTGATTAATCTCGTTTCTTCGCAAATAAAAATTCATCAACAATTTGGCGGAGTGGTACCGGAGGTGGCAGCGCGCGCCCACATTGAACAGATGCCGCTTGTTTTGTCTCAGGCCATATCTCGGGCCAAATTAAGATTTTCTAATATTGATTTAATCAGCGTGACCAATGGTCCAGGACTGGTTACTTCTCTTTTGGTTGGAGTAGAAACGGCCAAAAGCCTGTCTTACTTATTGGCTAAACCGTTGATCGGTGTCAATCATTTGCGAGGCCATATTTATGCGGCTTTGGTCAATTATTTTCTTGGGAAAGAAAAATTAGTTAATAAAAAAATATTTCCAGCCGTAGCGCTTATCGTTTCCGGCGGTCATACAGAACTATTTTTAATGAAAGATTGGTATAGCTTTAAAAAATTAGGACAAACCCTTGATGATGCCGCTGGTGAATATTTTGACAAAACAGCGAAACTTTTAAATCTCGGTTATCCGGGCGGTCCGGTTATTTCTCGGCGAGCTGTGCGGGCTGATAAAAATAACGTTCTAACCGGGTTATTACCTCGCCCAATGTTACAGAGTCAAAATTTTGATTTTAGTTTTTCTGGGCTAAAAACGGCCGTCTTATATTTTTTAAATAATAAAAAAAATAAGCCGTTTATTAAAAATAAGTCTTTTGTCAATAATTTTTGCCAAGAAATTCAGCAAGCGGCGATTGACGTTTTGGTGGCAAAAGCCATTCGCGCAACGCAAGTTTTCGGCGCTCATTCAGTTATTTTAGCCGGTGGCGTGGCGGCCAATAAAGAATTAAGACAACAACTAGCCGCAGGTATCAACGATTTGGCAGCTAGGATTAATTTTTTTGTGCCGCCAATTGAATTTTGTACCGATAATGCCCTAATGATTGCCTTGGCGGGGTATTTTAAGTGGCAAAAGATTCCACAAAAACAAAAGTTGCCCGATTGGCAACGTTTAGAAATTGACCCTAATCAAGAAGCTTAAATTTTTTTGAAAGAAGAAGTTAGTAGATTTCTTCTTTTTTATGTTTTATAAATCCGCGCAGGTTTTCCAAAAAGGTTATAAACATCTGAAAGGGAGTTTCAATAGCTAGATCCAAGACTAAAACCAATACATTGATTTTTGTTAAACCGTAGGCCGCCCATCGACCAACGGTGACTAACGGCATAGAAAAAATATCAATAAGGAATGAAGAAAAGCTAGCCCCTTCTTGTTCTAAGCTTAATTCACGAGCGCGATTGTGGATTTTTACGCCCGTTACAGCGACCAATGAAGTAAAGAATAAAAAGATAACAGAGCTGGCCACGCTAAATTTTAAAGACAAAAGAGCCAAGGTTAATAGCCCAAAAGAAATAAAGAAACTAATAAGATAAAAAATTTGGACCGACGTTTCGCCGAACCATGATTTGGGCGGTGGAACCCTTAAAAGATATTTTTTTGCCTTATTCTGATAAACGACTGACTGCGATTCTTCAATGACTAGCTTAAGATTTTTTTCTGAAGGCATTCGTGCCGCGGCCACTATTAACATCATTAAAAACGGCGGGAAAAGGATGCTGACAATGGTATTAGGCACGGAAAAAGTATGGATTAAATATTTATCTAGCGGAACTTCGATTAGGAGGGCGATGATTATTTTTGATAAGAAAAAAGAGACGATACTTAAAAAAGCTAATCGCCCCAATTTACTTCTAGCTTTTTCAAATCTTTTGCGATATGCGCCCTTGATGGCCTTGTCGAGCAGCTCGGGATTATCGAAAATAGCGCCTGGGTCGGTAATATTTTTATCTTTAGTAAAAACAATATCGCCGATTAAATAAAAAATAGTGTTGTATTGGTTGCAAATAACAGAAAAATATTTTCCTAACGGATTTTTAAGATATTTTTTAATCTTTTGGTGTAAGGTTGGGATAATGTCGGCCGCCATGAGCATATTTTCACTACTTAAGTCGCTCCAGCTCGGGTATAAGAATTTTAAAAGGCGATAATTAAGCTGGGTTTCATCGGCTCGTAGGAGAGACTTTTGTATATTAATGAAGATTTCGATATTTTTATCTTCTTCAGAAAGTTGCGCGCCCTGAATAACTAGGCGACTTTTTATGATTTGATACATTAAATTAGCGGAAAGGTTGTCTTTTAGCGGCGGATCTATTTTTTCTTCGATTTCGCAAGAGCAATTCTTAAGCAGCCATTGTTTAAGGTTTTGGCGATTAGCTACGTGGTTAAGCGTTAGTCGTTGCATTAAAAAAACATATTTGTCGATGATTTTTTGTAAATCTTTAATACGCGCTTCGGGAATAGCGTTGTTGGGCAAATGGCCGGAGCGGATGATCTCTTTTAAAAATGGTTCGGCAATGTTTTGCCCTCTTTGAACTAGCGTTAAATAGCGCTTTAAAGTGCGCTCAATAATGCCCTTGCGCAACAGGTGCTCTTCGCGATATTCGATAATATTTCTGACATTATTATAAAAGCCAGCAATTCGGCTGGCTATTTCGTCAACATGAATCTTGGCTATAAGCTCGGAAGATGGCTTAGGGCTGGTTATTTCAGCGTAGTGTTCCAGGTATTCTTTTATAATGGGCGATAAATTGGGGTTAGTAAATGACATATAGATTATATATTAGCAGAAAATAAGAAAAAGTCAACCCCGCCTTTCTAGAAAAGTGAGGGTCAGTGGCCTTGAAAAACGATTAAAATTAGGCTATAATACTTTAATAAGTCCTCTATATCGGATGACAAATTTAATAAATTTGGCATGAAAACACATATTTCTCACTCTACTAACGAAACATTGTTATTTGGCCAGCTTTTAGCCAAAGATTTGCGCGGCGGCGAAACCCTAGCCTTGACTGGCGATTTAGGATCGGGCAAAACGGTTTTAACCAAAGGCCTGGCCATAGGCTTGGGTATAAAAAATATCATCAACAGCCCGACTTTTGTTTTAATGAAGGTTTATCAAAACAAAAAATCAATCCGTCGGCCGGCGGATAAAATAAAATATTTGATACACGTCGATGCTTATCGTTTAACTTCTAGTAAAGAATTAATGGATATTGGCCTAGGAGATTGGTTTAATAAAAAAAACGCGATCGTGGTCATTGAATGGGCGGACCGCGTTAAAAATATCTTGCCAAAAGGGGCAATTAAGATTAAAATTAAGATTAATCATAAAAAGAACCTTCGTAAGTTTACGATAGTTTAATAAAAATTTTTTAAAATGGAATCAGCCTACGAACCAAAAAAATACGAATCAGATATATATGGACGTTGGGAAGCGAGCGGTTTTTTTAATCCTGACAAACTGCCGGGAGCGCGAACAAAAAAATATTCTGTCGCTATTCCGCCGCCAAACATTACGGGTTCTCTTCATATGGGCCACGCCCTAAACAATACGATTCAAGACATTGCTGTCCGTTTTTACCGCATGCTTGGCTATAAAACTTTATGGGTACCAGGAACTGATCATGCCGGCATTGCTACGCAAAACGTGGTAGAAAAAGAGCTAGCCAAACAAGGCCTTAGTCGCCATCAATTGGGTCGGGAGAAATTTGTAGAACGAGTTTGGGAGTGGAAAGAAAAATATGGAGACCTTATTATTGATCAATTAAAAAAACTTGGCTGTTCTTGCGATTGGTCGCGGCTTAGATTTACCCTAGATGATGGCTATGTTAAGGCCGTGCAGACAGCTTTTGTCCATTATTTTAAAAAAGGTTATATTTATCGCGGTCCGCGGATTGTCAATTGGTGCCCGCGCTGCTCGACGGCTATTTCTGATATTGAGATAAAATATCAAGAAGAGAAAGCTAAATTATGGTATATTAAATATCCCTTGGAAAAAGACAGTCAAAAATTTTTAATCGTAGCCACTACTCGGCCGGAAACTATGTTGGGCGACAGCGCCATTGCGGTTAGTCCAAAAGATGAGCGTTATAAAAATTTAATCGGCCAGAAGGTAATTTTGCCCATTGTTAATCGGCCAATTCCCATAGTCAGTCATCGTTTAGTTGACTTGGCCTTTGGCACTGGCGCTTTAAAGATTACCCCGGCTCACGATGCGGTTGATTGGCAGATTGGCCAAGAAAATAATTTGCCCATTATTAATGTTATTGGTCCAGACGGCAAGATGAGTAAAGAAGCGGGGGAGTACGCAGGACTTAGAACCAAAGAAGCGCGCGAAAAAATCTTAGCTAAATTAAAAGAGCAAAATTTATTAGTTAAAGAAGAGGATTATCCGCATCAAATTTCTTTGTGCGATCGTTGCGGTACTGCCGTTGAGCCGCAGGTTTCTACTCAGTGGTTTGTCAAAATGGATAAATTAGCCACGCCAGCTTATAAGGCAGTAAGCGTAAATAAAATAAAAATTATTCCCGAGCGGTATCAAAAAGTATATTTAACCTGGCTTACTAATATAAAAGATTGGTGTGTTTCGCGGCAGTTGTGGTGGGGACATCGCGTTCCGGCTTGGTTTTGCAAAAACGATAACTCAAAGTTTATCGTCTCTATTGATAAGCCAAAAGCCTGTCCTTTTTGTAAAAATTGCGAGCTTAAGCAAAGCGATGATGTGCTTGATACCTGGTTTTCTTCGGCACTTTGGCCATTTGCCATTTTGGGCTGGCCAGAGAAGACAGCAGACTTGAAAGGTTATTACCCGACCAGCTTTCTTTCTACGGCCCGCGATATTTTATATTTATGGGTAGCGCGTATGGTTTTTTCCGGCCTGGAGTTCATTAATAAAATTCCATTCAAAGATGTTTATATCCACTCAACTATTTTAAATTTAGAAGGTCGCCGGATGAGCAAGTCTTTGGGTACCGGTATAGACCCGTTGGTTTTGATAGAAAAATACGGCACCGATGCGACCAGATTAGGTTTGATTATGCAGATTAATCGCGATCAGCAGGCGATTAAATTTGACGAACGAACGGTTTTGGCGTCGCGCAATTTTATTAATAAATTATGGAATGTTAGCCGTTTCATTTCCGGGCAAAAAGAAAAAATGGCTCATCCCGAGGCGGAAATAAAAATTAAACCGATTACCTTGGCTGATCAATGGATTTTAAGCAGATTTAGTTTTTTGGAAGAATCAATACAAAATAGAATTACTAAATATGAGTTTGGCGAAGCGGCTCGTGAACTTTATGATTTTACTTGGCACGAATTAGCTGATTGGTATTTGGAAATGAGTAAATCGCAAATTGACAACGAAAAAACCAGGGAAAACACCATAAATTGTTTGCGTTTTATTCTCAACAATTTATTAAAACTATGGCATCCGTTTATTCCTTTTGTAACAGAAGAAATTTATAAACAAATAAATCCCGAGCAAAATGATTTGTTAATCGTTACTTTGTGGCCAAAAACAAGTAAGAATTTGTTTAATATTTCGGCTGAGAAAAAGATAGAGACATTAAAACAAATAATAACGGAAATCAGAAATTACAAAGCTTCGCAAAAAATCCCTTTAAACCAAGCGATAGACTATAAAATAGACGATAAAATTAAACTAGACTCTACTCTTAAAGGATTGGCAGAAAAATTGGCCAAAGTAAAAATATATGAATAAATCAGAAGCCAAAAAAAGGATAGAGCAACTTAAAGAAGAGTTGTGGCGTCATGATTATTTATATTACGTTAAAGATGCGCCATCTATTTCCGACGCTGCCTATGACTCTCTAAAAAGGGAGTTATTAAATTTGGAGAAAAATTATCCGGAGTTTATTACACTCGATTCGCCCACACAGAGAGTAGGTGGTCGCCCTTTAGAAAAATTCGAAAAGTTCATCCATCGAATACCCATGCTTTCTCTACAAGACATAAAAGATGACAAAGAGTTTGATGATTGGGAGGTGCGTATTAAGAAATTGATTAATCGGCAGACAAAATTTGATTATTTTGCCGAACTGAAGATGGACGGCTTAGCCGTAGCTATTATTTATAAAGATGGCACGTTTTTTAAGGGCGCGACCAGAGGAGATGGCGTGATCGGCGAGGATATCACACAAAATCTTAAAACCATAAAATCAATTCCATTAAAGCTAAACATCGCTAACCTGGAAAAACGCTTAGGGCGAAAAATAAAGGAAGCGACCATTGAGGTCCGGGGCGAAGTTTTTATGGATAAAAAAGTTTTTTTAAAGTTAAACGAGGAGCAAAAGAAAAGAAACGAACAGGCTTTTGCTAATCCGCGCAATGCCGCCGCTGGTTCGCTTCGCCAGCTTGATCCAAAAATTACCGCCAGCCGGCAGTTGGATTTTTATGGCTATCAGATTATGACCGAGCTCGGGCAAATAACCCATCAAGAAGTGCATCAGTTTTTGGTTGTTTTGGGATTTCGCGACAACACTCACAATCAATTCTGCGAGAATTTAGATTGTTTTAAAAATTTTAAAAAGAAAATAGAACATTTGAGAAATAAATTACCATATGAAATTGATGGGGTGGTGGCTACGGTTAATGACAATAAACTTTTTCAAGAATTAGGCTCGGTAGGCAAAAATCCCCGCGGAGCCGTGGCCTATAAATTCCCCGGGCTTGAAGCAACGACTAAAATAAAAGATATTATCGTTCAGGTTGGCCGTACCGGCAGATTAACTCCGGTGGCTATTTTAGAACCTATAGTCCTAGGCGGTGTAACCATTTCTCGCGCTACTTTGCATAATCAAGACGAAATTGAACGTTTAGGTGTAAAAATAGGCGATACGGTGGTTGTTCAGCGCGCCGGCGACGTTATACCTGCTATTTTAAGTGTTTTAAAAAATTTGCGCACTGGACACGAAAAAACCTTTAAAATGCCGATTAAATGCCCAGTTTGCGGCTCTAAGGTTATCCATCGTCAGGGCGAAGTTGATTATTATTGTTCTAATGAAAATTGCTATCAAACATTGCGGCGTCAAATTTATCATTTTGTCTCTAAGGGCGCTTTTGACATAGAACATTTAGGGCCGAAAATTATCGATCAATTGCTTGGCGCTGGATTAATTCACGATCAGGCTGATATTTTCGCCCTAAGCAAAGATCAATTAATGGAAGTAGAAAGATTCGCCGATAAGTCAGCTGATAATTTAATTAAGTCAATCGAGCAGGTGAAAGAAGTTACTCTGGCGCGACTGCTTTATTCTTTGGGCATTCGTCATATTGGCGAAGAAACAGCCATTTTATTATTTAATAAAATTAGCGAATCGGATAAAATAATAAAAAACATTAACCAGGTAATTAATTTCTTTTCATCAAAATCAGTCGATGATTGGGAGCGCATTTCAACCATTGGTCCGGTTTCAGCTCGTAGCCTAGTTGAATGGTTTAGTAAAAAAGAAAATATAAATTTATTAAATAAGTTAGAAAGATTTGGCGTAGTTATTAAACCCGAAAAGCCGAGTACGGTCAGACAAAAATTGGCTGGTTTAAAATTTGTTTTAACCGGGACACTATCTTCAATGACTCGCGACGAGGCTAAGGCAAAAATTAGGGGATTGGGCGGCAGCACCTCCGAGAGCGTTGGCAAAAAAACAGACTTTGTCTTAGCTGGCACTGATTCTGGCTCAAAATACGATCAAGCTCGCCGTTTAAACGTAAAAGTTATTTCTGAGCAAGAATTTTTACGGATGATTAAGTAAATTTTTATTAAATTAACGTTAAAAATCGGACGGCCTTAAAATGCCGTTTTATTTTAGTTTCAACGCCCCATCGCGTGTTAAATAGAGCCAAAATGCCATCTTGCGAGTTTGCGAGCCGAAGGGTTGACTTTGTCTCCGTAGTTTTTCCAAGGCGGCTTGATTTTGCACAGTTTTTGCACCTTTAAATTGACAAATTCCTTAAAAGCGTTATAATGATTATGTAAATAATTTAGTTCTTTGCTATGAGAACAGAGAGACCAATCACCACCTTGGCCTATCCATCGCCAGAGCAGCTGGTTGACGAAAAAAGAGAGATTCTAGATGAACTCTATCGCAGAAAGAATGAAAAGGAAGAGGTGCAAGGCATCATCGATTGTCTCCCCGTAACCACGAGCGACAGAGAGCGCATTCTTTCACTCCAGGCGGAGCTAGCAAGAATTGACGCTGAAATAGTCGCTCTTCAGAACCGATTGAGAGAAGTTGGTGACTAAATGGCACGAATGGAATTTGCCGGACTAAAAGAGTTGATGGGCGGGCCTAAAATTAAGACAGGTCTCATTTCCATCAATGAGAATGAGCTTTATTGTATTCAATAAGGCTTTTTTGTTTTGTCGAAAGAAGGACAAAAGGAAAATGTGGTTTTACGTTTTCTTGAAGCGACTACAAAACACAGGGCATGGCCCTGTCTATTCTTTATGACTTTTGTTTCCTTGCCAACTTAAAATTAGTTAGTATAATATATCTATCAATATGTTAAACCAGGAACAAATAAAGCATTTGGCTAAATTGGCGCGGCTCGACTTGACCGAGGCCGAATTATTGAAATATCAAAAACAAATTTCTGATGTTTTAGAATTTGTTGGCCAATTACAGAAGATTGACGCGGCCAATTCAAAAGAGAGGCTAGTCAAAAATATTGCGCCCTTACGCGAAGATATTGGTGAAATTCGTTCCGACGAAGATCAAGAAAACCTATTAAACCAAGCGTCGCTAAGGGAGGGAAAATTCATTAAAACTAAGGGCGTTTTTGAATAAATATGCCCAGTAACAAAACTTCACCAGTCCGCTGAAGCGGACTGAAAGTTATGTTATGTGAGGCAAATAACCATCGAGATTATCTATATTAGATATATTTTAGATATTTTAAGATGCCGAATCGCTATATTTACAAAAATAATAATTATCTAATTTTACTACTTAATTAATTTAAATTAATGCTGATTGTTAAATCGGCATCTTAAGTGAAGTTATTGTTACTGGGTATGCTTAATAATCTAAGTATCAGCCAAGTTCATCAAGGCTTAAAGAATAAAGAATTTTCGGCTAAAAATTTAGTCGAAGATTATTTCAAAATTATTAAAGAAAAAGATGGAGAAATAAACAGCTTTATTACCTTAATGGAGAAAGAAGCTTTGGGACAAGCAAAAATAGTCGATCAAAAAATAAAACAAAAAAAATTTGGTAATAATTTACTGGAGGGAATTCCTTTAGTGATAAAAGACAATATTTTAATTAAGGGTGTTTTATGCACGGCCGCTTCAAAAATTTTAGCCAACTATCGGGCTACTTATGATGCGACAGTCATAAAAAAATTAAAAGAAATTAATTCAATTTTTTTGGGCAAAACCAATTTAGATGAATTTGCTATGGGCGCTTCGAGCGAAACTTCTTATTTTGGTCCGGTTAAAAATCCGCATAATCTATCCTGTGTGTCGGGTGGAAGTTCGGGCGGATCGGCCGCAGCCGTAGCCTCGGGAATGTGCTTGGGGGCGCTTGGTTCGGATACGGGCGGGTCTATTCGCCAGCCGGCTAGTTTTTGCGGCGTGGTCGGGCTAAAGCCGACTTATGGTCGCGTGTCACGTTATGGATTAATTGCTATGGCTTCTTCTTTAGACCAGATCGGTGCTTTAGCAAAAACAGTTGAAGACGCGTCTATTATTTTAAAGGGCATTGAAGGTGGCGATGCCAAAGATTCAACCAGCCGAACTCCTAATTTTCCGATAGAGCTGCCAAAAAATATTGACTGGCGTAATATAAAAGTTGGTTTGCCGAAAGAATTTTTTTCTCATGGTCTTGATCCGCAAATCAAAAAACTCATTGATAATTTAATAAAAAAAATATCTGATGCCGGTGCCAAAATAATTGAAGTAAGCTTACGCAACTTAGACTACGCTTTAGCGTCTTATTATATTTTAATGCCGGCCGAAGTTTCGGCTAATTTGGCTCGCTATGATGGCATTCGTTATGGCCACTGCGAACAAAAAGAAAGCTTATTAGAAGTTTATTTAAAGTCGCGCACCAATGGTTTTGGCGATGAAGCCCGAAGAAGAATTATTTTAGGCACCTTTGTTCTTTCGGCCGGTTATTATGAGGCCTATTATCATAAGGCCCAACAGGTCAGAGAGCTGATTACTGGGGATTTCGAAAAGATTTTTAAAGAAGTTGACTGCCTCATCACGCCGACTACTCCAACGACCGCCTTTAAAATAGGCGAAAAAATAGACAATCCTTTGGCTATGTATTTATCAGATATTTATACGGTTCCGGTTAATTTAGCTGGGCTGCCGGCTATTTCTTTGCCAATCGGCCAGGTGGATCGGCTGCCCGTTGGACTGCAGATTATCGGAGATCATTTTGAAGAAAATAAAATTTTAGATATTGCCAAAACCATAGAAAGCATGCTATTATAATTTGACATATATTTTAAATGTGTTTTAATATTTTTATTAATTAAATTTAATCTATTAATCAAATTTTTATGGAAGAAATACAAATGCAACCAACGCCATCTCCAAAAAAGAAACTTTGTTTTTTTCGGTCAACTAAATGTTCCTTTTGGACCGGACTAGTAGTTGGCATATTAGTTTTAGCGATAGTCTTTACTATTGCCATACTTACACACGCGATTAGTTTTAAATTCAATAAAGCTGCTGCGCCGAAAACAGAAGACCAGCAACAACAGGCGACCGGCATGGAAGCTAACGTCGTTGGTCAGGCTGGAACGTTCTTAGAGGTTAATGAGCCGGTTTGTAAAGAAAATGGCAAGGTGGCTATTTATGCGTTTTCAACCAGCTGGTGTCCTCACTGCCAATGGGCTAAGCCGATGTTTGAAAAGGTGGCCAAAGAATACATAGCTAAGGGTAAAATTGTAGCTCATAATTGGGAGCTAGATACCAATGACGACACTTTAACTACTGCCAAGGAAACGTCGATCCCAGCCGATGCGACTGCGCTTTACGAAAAGTATAACCCGCAAGGATCTATCCCGACCTTTATTTTTGGCTGCAAGTATTATCGTATTGGTACTGGTAACGAGAGAAGCGGCGATACGGCTGCCGAAGAAAAAGAGTTCAGAGATCTTATCGATAAATTATTGTTAGAAAAGTAAAGGATATTAAATTTTTTGTTGCCTCTCGCTCGTTTGACAATAAATTAAATAGAAAAATTTACTTTTTTCATGTCCGAATTAGTAAAAATTTTTCATAATTATCGACCCCAGCCGATTTTAGTTCAGTTGGGGCCGATTTTTATTTATTTTTATGGGGTTTTAATAGTTTTTGCTATTATTTTTGGTTTTTATTTGACCTGGAAACTAATTAAAAAGTATCGGATTAACATCAGCTTTGATGAATTAGTTAATTTAACTATTTATTTAATTATTTTTGGCCTGATCGGCGCTAGGCTCTATCATGTATTAACCGAAATTAATTATTATATCGCGAAGCCCTGGGAGATTTTTTATTTTTGGCAGGGGGGATTGGGAATTTTTGGCGCGCTGATAGCTAATTTTATTTTTCTATTTTTTTACGGACGGAAAAGGGGTTATTCCCTTTGGTTTATATTAGACCTTCTGGCGCCGGCGTTATTATTGGGAGAGGCGATTGGCCGTTTCGGTAATTGGTTTAATCAAGAAAATTTTGGCTACCCGACTTCATTGGCCTGGGGCATTCCTATTGAATTAATTTATCGGCCGATACAATATGTTTCTTTCGAGTATTTTCATCCGACCTTTTTTTATCAATTTATTTGGAATATTTTTGTCTTAATATTTTTAATATTTATTATTAAAAAAATAAAGATGGGCCGCGGTTTAATCTTTGGTTGGTATCTTGTTTTATACTCACTTGGCCGTTTTATAATAGAATTTTTGCGCGTTAATTATCAACCGATGATTTTAGATTTACGGCTTGCTCAATTGGTTTGTTTGTTGCTTTTCGCGTCGGGGCTTTATTTGATTTTTTTTAGAAAAACAAGGAAATTATCAACAATTAATTAACATTTTTTCCCCCCAAAAGTTTGTTTTTTGAAAGCGATTAACTATACTTACTAAGTGCTTTTTAATTAGTAAGTATAAGGGGCATTAAACCCCTTGTTGCCAGCGCTCACTCGGAAAAGAAAAAATAATTTTTTTCTTTTTACTTGCTCGCTTGCCAATAAAATATTATGTTAGACAAAGATAAGTTGTGGCAGTCAGTGTTGGCCGAACTGGAAATAGTTTTGCCGCGAGCCAGCTTTTTAACTTGGCTACAAAACACAAAAATAATGTTTTTAGACGAGGAGGTGGGAGAAATAATTGTCGGCGTTTCGAATAATTTCACTAAAGAATGGCTGGAAAAAAAGTATCATAAAATAATTTTGAATATTGTTCAAAATTTAACCGATCATAAAATAAAAAAAATAAAATATCAGGTTGAATCTGCCGGCGTGCCGATAAAAACTCCGACTGTCGATATCAAAAGAATTATTATTTCCACTAAAGAGGAACCGGAAGAAAAAAATGGCGTTGGCTTCAACTCGCGCTACACTTTCGACAATTTTGTGGTTGGCAAAAGTAATGAATTGGCTTATGCAGCTTCCCTGGCTTCCGCCGAAACGCCGGGTAAAAAATATAATCCTTTATTTATTTATGGGGGTGTTGGTTTGGGCAAGACCCATTTACTTCAAGCCATCGGCCATACCATTTTAAAAAAGAATCCTCGCGCGAAAATCCTTTACACCAATGCAGAAAAGTTTACTAATGAATTTGTTAATGCTTTGCGCAACAAAACTATCGACAAATTCAAAAATACCTATCGACAGATGGATTTGCTTTTGGTTGACGATGTGCAGTTTATGGCCGGCAAAGAGGGTACGCAAGAGGAGTTTTTTCATACTTTTAACGATTTATATCAGCACGATAAGCAGATAGTTTTAACTTCTGATCGTTTGCCTAAGGCTATTCCGGCCCTAGAGGAAAGGTTGGTTTCTCGGTTTAATAGCGGATTAATCGCCGATATTTCTTCACCTGATCTAGAAACTAGAATTGCTATTTTAAAAAGCAAGGCCATGGAAAAACGATATAATATTGATCCGGAATTAATTCAATACTTGGCGGTTCATATTCAGAAGAATGTGCGAGAGCTCGAAGGCGCTTTGGCAAAAGTTATGGCTTATCATGAGCTTAATAAAACTGCGCCGACTTTAGAATCGGTCAAACAAATTGTGAGTGGACTAAGCCACCAAAATAAAAAATCACTCATTACCATTAAAGATATTATTAACGCGACGGCAGATTTTTATGGGATCAAAGTCTCTGATTTAGTTGGTACGTCGCGCCGTCGAGAATTAGTTAATCCCCGACAGGTGGCTATGTTTTTAATGAGAGAAGAATTAAACTCCTCGTTTCCTTTGATTGGTCAAGAAATGGGAGGAAGAGATCACACTACGGCTATTCATTCGTACAATAAAGTGAAAAGGGAAGTAGAAAATGAAAAGCGCATTAAGCAAGAAGTTGATTATATTAAGCAAAGATTATACGCGCAATAATTTGTATGCCCAGTAACAAAACTTCACAGGTGTTCTTCACTTATGTGCTTCGTAGCCTAAAAGATGATTATGCCTACGTAGGCTATACCGATAATCTAAAGAAACGTTTAGAAGAACACCAGAAGGGCAAAAGTTTTGCTACCAGGCTTAGACGCCCATTTAAGTTAATCTATTTTGAGGCATGCTTGAATGAACAAGATGCCAAACAAAGAGAAAAATATTTAAAAACTACCAATGGTCGACGATTTTTAATTAAAAGATTAAAACACTATCGTGCCAAAACAGTTTGGCATCTTTGGTGAAGTTATTGTTACTGGGTATGTCTATTTTTAAATCAAACTCCAAGCCAACCTTGGCCAGCGACGAAACAGCAGAAAAGCTTCAGAACCGGCTGGAAGATATTCAGGGCAAAGAACTTGAAGAGCAAACTAACCAACGGGCCTTTACTCTAGGATTGCCTTATATTAATTTAACCGCCTTCCCAATAGCGCCCGAAGCGTTAGCTTTAGTTTCCGAAGAAGACGCTAAGCAATATCACATTATTTGTTTTTATAAAAATGATCGCGAAGCTAAATTGGCCACCATTGATCCCGAAAGCCACTCTATGGCTGAATTTCGCGCTAATTTTGGCCACGCTCATGATCTTAAAACTGAGCTATATTTAATTTCATCGCTCAGCTTTAATCATGCTTATAAATTATATGCTGCTTTACCCAAGGTCAGCAAAATAATTCAGGGCGTTGAGATTAAAGAAGAAGATTTGAAAAAATTTCAAGCGCAGATTTCTAATTTTTCCGACTTAAATCAGCAAATTCAAAAAGTTTCTATTTCTGATTTATTAACCCTGCTTATTGCCAGCGCCATTCAATCGCGGAGTTCTGATGTCCACATTGAAGCCGAAGAAAATGAGATAAAAATAAGGTTTAGAATCGATGGCGTGTTAATTGAAGTTGCCGCTTTGGCCAAAAAACTTTGGCCACAGGTAATTTCTCGTTTAAAATTAATTTCCGGTCTGAAGATTAATGTCACAGATCGGCCGCAAGACGGCAGATTTACTATTTATTTAACTGACGACAAGGTTGATGTGCGTGTTTCTTGTTTACCAACTGCTTTTGGTGAAAGCGTGGTTATGCGTTTGCTTCGCTCCGCGTCGGTCGGTTTGGGCTTTGAAGATTTAGGGCTTCGTTCGCCAGCTTTTGACCAATTGTCCAAGCAAATCGTCCGGCCAAATGGCATGGTTATTACAACCGGCCCAACCGGCAGCGGTAAAACGACTACTTTATATGCAATTTTGAATAAATTAAATAATCCCGAAACTAAAATTATCACCCTCGAAGATCCGATCGAATACAAACTAAACGGTATTAATCAAAGTCAAGTTGATTATGCCAAGGATTATACTTTTGCCAAAGGATTAAAATCGATTTTGCGCCAAGATCCGGACATAGTTATGGTCGGCGAAATACGCGACTTGGAAACAGCGGAGACTGCCATCCAGGCGGCCTTAACTGGCCACTTAGTCGTTTCTACTTTACATACCAATGATGCGGCTGGCGCCATTCCAAGATTTTTATCCATCGGCGTTAAACCATATCTTTTATCGCCGGCCTTAAATGCCATTATGGGACAACGGCTGGTGCGAAAAATTTGTTTAAGCTGTAAAAAAGAAATTACACTTGATCAAGAAGTTTTAGAAAAAGTTAAAAAATTACTAACCGACTTACCGGCAGATAAAAAGCAAGCCATTGGTTTCAATGAAAACTGGCAGCCCAAGTTTTTTACTGGTAGTGGCTGTCCGTCTTGCCATGGCCTTGGCTATCAGGGTCGCCTTGGTATTTATGAAGTTTTATTAATGTCGCCGGAAATAGAAAAGGTAATTTTGTCTGGCCAAGTTTCGGAATATCAAATGCGCGACTTAGCTAAACAGCAGGGTATGATTACTATGGCTCAGGATGGTTTGCTTAAAGCGCTTGATGGACTAACTACGGTTGACGAAGTGTTTAGGGTGGCGGAATAGAAAAATATAAATAAAAAAAATAACACTCTTTAAAGTGCTATTTTTTATTAAATTATAGATTTTTTACTAGTTTAATAAATTGCTTACCGCGGTCGAATTCGTTTTTAAACATTCCGAAACTGGCGCAAGCAGGGGAGAGTAAAACGATTTGGCCCGGCTTGGCTATTTCTTTAGCCGCTTTAATTGCTTGATTAAAATTATCAAATTCAATGATATCCTTAACCGGATATTTATTTTTTTTAAGCGTTTGGATGAATTTTGGCGTAGCCGTGCCTGAAAGCATTATAATTCTTTGGCAGGTTTTTTTTATTTTTGGCGCCAGTTCATCAAAGGAAAGATTTTTATCCGCCCCGCCGGCAATTAAAATAATATTTTTATTCTTGCCCAAGGCAGCAAGAGCGGCGACGGTTGCTCCGGGATTCGTAGCAGTTGTGTCGTTATAATATTTGACACCATTAACAGTGCGAATTAGCTCTAAGCGGTTAGCTACGCCCGAGAAGCTGTTAACGGCCCTTTGAATAATCGTCGGTTTAATACTCGTCAAAAAAGCCGTAGCTACGGCGGCTAAAATATTTTCTAAATTATGTTGACCTGGCAATTTTGTTTTACTTAAAGATATCAGGCGGCGGATTGATTTTTTATCGTCGACAATAATGGAATTATTTTTAAGGCTGAAAAATATTTGGCAATTTTTTGGCCGAAGATTAGTCTTGGCAGAAAAAAAGACCAAGCTGGCCGGAACTTCATTTCCCAGGCGGCGGCAAATCAGATTGTCATAATTTAAAACAGTAAATTGGTTGCGACACTGGCCTTTAAAGATATTAGCTTTAATCGCTACATACTTGGCCATAGTTTTGTGGCGGTTTAAGTGATCGGGGAAGATATTAGTGATAATGGAAATATCTGGTGAAATTTTTAGATTCTCCAACTGAAAAGACGATAGTTCCAAAATAAAAACATTATTTTTATTCAAAGATAGGAGTGGAGTAGCGCCGATATTGCCGCCCAATTCAACAGATTGCTTAGCGGTTTCTAAAATGTGCTTTATTAAATGAACCGTAGTTGATTTGCCCTTGGTGCCGGTTAAAGCGATTGTTCTGCCGTTAAAACGTTGTCCGAACAGTTCGATATCACTGGTAACAGGAACATGAGCTTGGCGGGCTATTTTAAGATATGGCGATTCGATCGGCACCGCTGGATTTTTAATAATTAAATCAGCCTGGCGGAAATCGCTAGCCCGATGTTGGCCTAAGATGCATTTAATTTTTAATCCAGCCAATTTTTTCAAGGTTGGCAAAAGAGTTTTGCGGTCGCGTAAATCAGTGACAGTAATTTTTGCGCCTTGATGACTAAGCCATTTTATCACGCCTAAACCGCCGCCGACTAGGCCGAGCCCCATAACCAGAACTTTTTTGTCTTTAAGATGATTAGTCATAAGACGATTATAGCTAAATTAAGCATAAAAATCAACCCCCACTTTCTTAGAAAGTGGGAGTTGAGATTAGAATTAAGGCCAAAATTTAAATACTTTAATTTAAATACTTTTGCTCTCTCTAATGACCCGGCGAGTTATTTTTTTCTTAACTTCTCGTTTTTGTTTATTTTTTTCTAATTGTTTCTTAATTTTAGCGACGACGATATCGGCCGCTTCCAGAATGTTGCTTGCCATAGCGCTGGCCATAATTTTTCTTTTGGTCATAATCAGGCAGACTTCGAGTTGCGTTGATTCTTCTTTAGCGCGAACCGGATGATATTTTAAATCTACATTTATTTCTTTAGATTCTGGCGCAAGATGAATCAGTTTTTCAATTTTTTCTTCAAAAGAATCCTTAATTTGTCCGATTAGATTAATGTGTTTAATGAAATAATTGATTCGTTCCATAAAAAAATATAAATTAATTAATGCCGATTATTGCTAGACAAATGAGTGCCGGCAGTAAAGGGCTTAATCCTTTATTTTTCGCCTAATATTATTTTTAAGGTTTTTTCTACTCCTTGGCGGGCGATAACCAATTCAATCGTATCGCCGGGTTTATGTCCCTGGACAATATCAGTTAGGTTGTAATATTGATTAATGGGCATACCATCTGCCTTCACAATCAAGTCCTTATCTTTAATGGCCGCTTTATTGGCCGGGCTATCTTTAATCGGGGTGCCCCAAACCAAAGCATTTTGATTAAGGTTTTTATATTCAGGCAAGGTAGTATTGATTTCGGCTAAACTTAAGTAATTAATGCCCAAGAAAGGATGGGTAATTTTTTTATTATTTAGAACCTGATTAACGCTCGCATTAAATTGCCAACATGGCTTGATGGAGTTTTTGTCGGCCACTATACCGATAATTGAGCGATCAAGGCTGACCACTGGCGCGCCGACATATTTTTGATCAACAGGAGAGGATAGAAGAATATAATTCGAAAATTGGTCTGTTGAGTGAATTAAATCGGTCGGTTGTTTAACAATATGCCAATTAGGGTTGCTGATAGAATTAATAATTAAACTATTATCCGGAGCAAAAATAATCACTTCTTGCCCAGGAGTAATGTCTTGTTGAGCGGTCATTTTCATGGCAGTTAAGTCTTTTAATGAAGACTTAACAAAGACTACGCCATTGGCTTGGTCGAAAATTATTTTTTCCGCCGGAGCTATCGATTGGCCGTTAATAACAGAATATTTTTTTTGCCAATCGTTAAAAATTTGTTTACCAAACACTAGCCAACCGTCACTTGTTAGCGCAAAGCCGCGTCCGGCAGCCCCTTGGTTATAATATGATTGATCTAAAATAGAATTACTGTCGGTAGTTTTGGTGGCAAAAATATTCACCAATTGGGCGTTAAAATCCTTGGCCAGCTCGTCAACGCGAGAATCTTGGGTAACGGTGATCTTTTTTTCAGTGGTTAGGTTAACCTGATTGGCTGGTAAATATTTAGAGAGATTAATTTCTTGCCCGAAAGGAATTTTTATTTTTCCGTTTGCTAAAATATAAATTCCTCCACCCAGACCTGCCAGCGCGCCGAATATTATTGCTAAAATTATTATTAACCACAAAGAACGTGTTCGCCCTGGTCGATAGAAATTATCATTTTGGGCAGAATAAATCTGCTCGATTTTTTCTGCTGATTGTTTTCTCTCTTGGTCTTGCGCCATAGATCTTTCGTTTTCTTTTATTTTTACAGTGGTTGGTCGTTCTTGATTATCGGTAACGGTAACCCTTGATCCTTGAGCCATAATTGTAAAATTATTAAATTAAAAATAGATGAAATTAAACCGTTAATATGGAAGTTAACGGGCAAAAAACTGATGCTTAAATATAATTCAGCTAAAACAAGGCTCACTATAAGAATTTGCCATTTATTCTTTTTTAATTCATCGGCCTTGGTGGCTCTAATAAAATAAAAGTAAACCCATAGATTAATGGCCCACGAAGGGATAATGGTCAGCCAAGGCGAAATGCCTAAAAATAAAGACAAAGCGCTTAATTCAGCCAGAAAACAAAAAATGGTGACAAAAATTATCCAACGCGAAGACCTCTCTAGGCTATAGGGCTGGTAAAGCCGTGGTTGGTAAAAATAATAAAATATAGTCGAAAGAATATACCAATAAAATAAACTAGCGGCAATAAGATATAGGTGGTAGAAAAAACCATGTGATAGAAATAAAGAAAAAAGAGAGCTGGTTAAAATCAGAATTATTAGCTGGATATAGGTTGGCCAAATGGCGCGAATTTTTTCTTTTAATAGAATATAGAGCAAAACAGCGCTAACAGTTAGAAGCAAGCTCAGGCCTATTAATAAAAAGTAGGGACCAGGCACAAAAAATAAAACTTCGAACAATAAAAAAATAAATGCCGGTAAAATAATTGGTATTTTTCGAGTAAAAAAATTCATGTTTTTAGATTATGTTTTTGATTTCTATCCAATTTCCGGCCGCATCGTCAAAACGGTAGAAGTTGACGCGCTCACTCACTTCGTTATCTGAAAAAACATAATCAATCACCGCCTTGCCGCCGATTCTTTTATTGGATAGAACTTTTTTATCAACTAATTTTGGTTGTGAAATTTTTTCAATTCTCGTTTTACCCATCGGGCCCGTAAATTCAACAACCTCTTTTCGTCCAGTAATCTTTCTGCCGTCGTGGGTTTCTTCGACCAAAAAATCTTCTTCGCTTTTTGCATCAATACCAAATTTTTCTTCAATTAGATAAATTATTTCTTCCCATTTATTAGTATTCATATATTTTATGGCCAAAGAGTATTGAATATTTTTTTTGTCCAACTGTCGGCTTTTTTGCCAGCGCTTTTTGCCTTATCTTGCAGCGCTTCTTTTTGTTCACCGGCAATTAAAATT
Organism: Patescibacteria group bacterium; assembly: GCA_028715115.1. Lineage (NCBI taxonomy): Bacteria > Patescibacteria group bacterium. Next base: position 364,216 of record JAQUSN010000001.1, read on the forward strand.
TTTAAAACTTGATAAGCACGTTGGTTGGCGCTGAAGGCCGCGCTAAATTTTTCTTCTACCGCCGCCGGAACATTATTTTTATAAAGAGCGGTTAAAAATGTTAGTTGTTGTTGCAGTTTTAACAATAGGATTTGTCCGTCTTGATCTAAGGAACGGTTTTCTTTGCGAACTTCTTCTAGGTTATTAATGGCCAGATTTAATTCAGTCAAATACATGTCAAAAGCGCGCAAAGCCAATTCGTCTTTACCTTGTTGTTTCAATGCCTGATATTCTTTTAATCTTTCTTGGGCAAACCTTAAAGCAATCTTGGCTTTATTCTTGGCGCCAAAAGTAGTGAAATATTCTATTTTTTCTTTGGTGGTTTTTAAAAAATAAAAAGTTTGTCCGGGCAGAACATTAAGAGAGTCAGTTAGGCCTTTAAGTTGGGGTTGATTGGTTACATCGCTGTTAGTGGTTTGGGTCTGCGCTATTAGGGGTTGAAGTGGGGCCAGAAGGATTAAAAGGCCGAGTACGACAAGAAGTGTTTTCATAAAAGATATTTAATTGTTATCTTTCAATGTCTTTATTATACTTTATTTGGTAAATTTTGGGAAGGATTGGATAGTGTTGGCGAATGAGCAACCACAATATTTTTGTCGGTAAAAGTTATATTTTTTTGATAGTTCGCGCTCCCGTTGAGTGGTTAAGTTTTTGTCGGCCTGAAATCGATAATATTTTATGCCTTTTTCTTTGGCTAATACTTGACCAAATTCATCAATTAAGGTGGTATTTTTAAAACGGCTTAAGCCAAGGGTAGTAGCAAATCCGCCGTTCGCCAACTGGCGAAGCGGACCAAAATTGTTTTTATGCGCTATGGAAGCGGTTCTGTTTAGGCGGAATTTAAAACAAGCGTCGCAGCGGTGGCCGTTTTCCGGTTCTTGCTCTAGTCCTTTAACTGCTTCGCGCCATTCTTTGTTATCGTAATCGTCGACAATCAGCGGTAGCTGATAAATTTCAGCTAATTTTTTAACGTCAACTAAACGCCGTTCGTATTCTTCTTTTGGTTCAATGTTCGGGTTATACCAGAATAAGGTTAGAGAAAATTTATTTTTTAATAATTCGATAGGTATTATTCCGCAACTGGCGCAACAAACATGTAATAAAAGTTTTGGCATATTTTAGGCTAAGGTAATAATTAAAATACTAGCGACAATTAAGACAATGGCAAACGTTTTAATCAGAATGGTTTTAATACTTAATGATTCTTTTAAAATTTTTGGTCTGAACATGCTTAAAATAAGAGTCAGAATAAAAACAAAGACCGGCTGGATAACGCTGACCGTAGCAACGTAAGTGATTTTAGTAAATGGTACGGCTAAAAGAAATAATAGGTTGCCGAAGAAGTAAATTAAATGTGCGAAAATAATAATTTTAAGAGTTGGACGATTGGTTTTAAAGAATTGCCATGTTTGCTGGCGAGCCGAGGCGGAAAAGACCAGAAAGCTGATAGCCATAATAGAAAATCCAATAGCATTGAGGGCTAGTAATGGCCAGGGAGAAATTTGGCTTAAAACATATTTGTCAATAATCTCAACTCCAGGTTCAAAAATAGCGGCTCCAAGCAATATTAACAAAAAGGCGCCACATATTCTGATTGGCGCTTTAATCGACTCTTTTTTAAGCGAAATAATAATTGTACCACTGATGGCAAAAAAGATGGCCAGCCATTTAATTGGCGAGATGGATTCATGGAGTAATAACCAGGCCCAAATAGCCACAAAAATAGGAAAAATATAAAAAATAGTAATAACGCGTGAAACATCTTCTTTGGTCAGAGCTTTATAAAAAATAAGCCAATTAAGGCCCATTAACAATCCGCTTAAAATTGATAAACCGATAATCGGCCAAGACAAATGGAGTGGCGGAAGAAAAGCAAATACTATTAACCCAAAAATTAACCAAGCTATACCGCCAATAATAAAATAAATCAAAAAATTATTTATTCTTTTTTCTAAAATAAATTTGTCGAAGACGTTACAAATACTGAAAATCAAAGTAGACAGGACAATAAAAAGCAACCAGACCATATTTATAACAGATTAATTAATAGACTAAATAGCGCAGCTAGGATAAAAATTATTTTAAATCCGCCGATCCAAAGTAATCCCAAGATTAACAGGCCCATTAAGATTCTTCCCAAGATATCGCTAATTTCCATCAGTACGGTATATTCATCAACATATGATCCGCGATCGGCTGCTTTCTCATACATTAGAGCCGAAAATGGCGTGTTTAACAGAACGGCGGTAAAGGAATGTATGGTGCCGATAACGAAAATCTGAAAAGCAGTTGAAATAATGGTTTTTAATAGCCAACCAACAGAATAGATAAATGAACCGTAACGTAAAATTTTTTTCTTGTTGAATTTATCGGTGTATTGGCCGGTGAAAAGGTACAAAAGGATGGTTCCGCCGATAATTAGGGCTGAGACGGCGCCTACGGCTAAGTATTGTTTTTCTAATAATTGATAAATAAAAATAGGCCAAATAATGGCGCCAACTAAATCTTGCGCGCCGTTAGAAATGTAGGCAATTCGCAGATTGGCATTTTCTTTTTTTGCCCACTCTTTGAAGGTTTGCCAGAAAGAAAATTCAAATTTTACCGGCACGGGCGTTAAAAAGAAAAGGGGTATGACCGATAAGCCGACGATAATTATACCTAGGATAAACATGAAATTAAAACCATATTGGTAAAGGACAAAACCAGCGAGAAGAGGCGCGGCCATGCTGGTGATGTATCCAACTATGGCCACATAGGCAACTTGTTTTCCTCGGGAATCACGATGGGTAATATGGGTAAAATTAGTATGGTAGGGAGTCCAGTAAAGCATTCTGAAAATCGTCAAAACAGCGATAGCTAAAATAGAAAAGACTAATGGATTGTTTTTAAAATAGAACAGAAAGAGATAAAATAACACCGAAATTAATCTAGCACTAATCATTGATTGCTTTAGGCCAATTTTTGACATAATAATTGCTCCCAACGGAACGAGCAATCCGAAAAGCGTATAACCGATGATGTAAAAAATAATTACCAGAGAAAGTGATTGATGATATGCTTCTAAAAGAAAAATAGGCAAAAATAAGCCTATCATGCCGTCAATGATTTTTAAGATCAGCTGATAGCAGCAAATTATTTTAAAATCCTTAGAAAAATAAGAGATGTTTAATAATTGAGAAAGGCCTTTTCTGGAACGGATGGCTGTTAATTCTTCCATAAAATTTATTTTTTGTTTTTGGGTTGATAATATTTTTTACCTTTTAGGCGGGTGGCGTAAACCCGCCCACCTAATATTAAAATATAAATTTTTATTATTTTTTATTTTCATTTTGTTTTTTTTGAGGTTTGTAATATTTTCTGTCTTTTAGGTGGGTGGGTAAATATTCTTGTTCAATTTTGGCGCCAGGATAATTATGCGGATAAAGATAATCTTCACCATAACCTAACTCTTTCATTAATTGTGTGGGCGCGTTACGCAAATGAAGTGGTACCGGTAGATTTAAAGTTTTTTTTACGTCAGCTTCGGCCGCCAAAAGACCCGCGTAAGAAGCGTTGGATTTTGGCGCGGTTGCCAGATAAGTCACTACGTGCGCTAGATTAATTTTTGCTTCGGGCAAGCCAACGTATTCCACGGCCCGGCTCGCAGCATTGGCCATTAAAAGGGCCATGGGATCTGCATTAGAAATATCTTCAGAGGCGAAAATAATCATGCGTCGGGCGATAAAGCGCGGATCTTCACCGGCTTCTAGCATTCGTGCTAGCCAATATAAAGCTGCGTCAGGATTTGACCCGCGCATTGATTTAATAAAAGCCGAGACAACATTATAATGTTCTTCGCCGCCCTTATCGTAAATTAGGGCTTGGCGTTGTAAAATGTTGGCGAAAATAATTTTGGTCAAATGATACGTATCACTCGCATCGGACCTAGCTACATTAAGGGCGATTTCTAAAATATTAAGCGGTAAGCGCGCATCGCCATTAGAGGCTTGAATTAAAAATTCGAGCGCATCTTTGGTGATTTTTATTTTATTATTTCCCAAGCCATTATTTTTATCTGATAAGGCGCGCTTAATGATCAGAGAAATATCCTTTGGTCTCAGGGGCTCAAGAACGAAAATCCGACAGCGCGACAAAAGAGGGGAGATAACTTCAAAAGAAGGATTTTCGGTGGTGGCGCCGATTAAAATTATCGAACCTTCTTCGACGTAGGGCAAGAAAATCGCTTGCTGCGATTTATTAAAACGGTGGATTTCGTCTATAAAAACGATCGGCGCTGATTTTTCCCTCATACTTATTTGTCGGGAGTTGGAAAAATTAGCTCGCGCCTGTTCTAAAAATTTTTTTATATCTTTAGTACTTGCTTCGACGGCCGAATATTGGATGAATCCCAATCCGGTTTGGCTGGCAATGATACGAGCTAAAGTGGTTTTGCCTGAACCGGGCGGACCCCAAAAAATCATCGAAGGAATTTGTTTTTGTTCGATAAGTGGCCGTAGGGGTCCGTTTGGACCGACGATTCTTTCTTGGCCAACAAAATCGGCCAAGCTGGTCGGCCTTAATTTCTCTGCTAATGGTCGTTGATTTTTTTCGTTCATAATATATTTATCTAATTATTATAACATAAAGTCGCCACTTGACAAAGGGGTAAATTTTGAGAGAATTATCAAATAGGAGGTGCCATGATAAAGCACTTTTTCGTTTTAGGGCTCGTGTTTGCGACGTCCTGGGCTAACTGGCCGATGTTTCGGCATGACAGTCAGCATTCAGGGCGAAGCAATTTTGACTTAGGACCGTCGCTGATTTGGCAACGTCAACTCGGCGATTCGGTTTCGGTCAAAACCTGTCCGCTCGTGGTTGAGCGCGAGAGCGGAGATGCGGTTCTTATTGGTAGTCAATCAGGCTTACATGCTTTTTCGTCAAGTGGCGAGAGCTTGTGGGTCAGTTTGATCGGCTTGATTGAGTATGCGCCACTTGTAGTTAGCGGCGATACCGGCATCTGGCTTGTGGCTAGTGAAACTCTTTTCGGCCTATCTTGGTCGGGAGAGATAAGGTCGCGGCTAAGAGTCGGCGTATCAGGCGGCCACTTAAGCGGTTTTGGCAATCGGTTTTACGTCTTAGCCGACGATCGGCTTTGGGCGTTAGACCGTACCGGTCGCTTGTTGTGGCAAACCGAAGATCTGGGTCCGGGCTTTGAGAACACGTCGGCGGTAGTCGATACGGCCACGGGTAATGTCTATGTGATAACGTTGGGCAATACCCTGGCTTATTACGATTACCGTCTCTACGGGTTTGATTCGCTTGGCGGGCAGTTTTTCCCGCGCAAAGAAGAGCTTCTCTTCTGGCCGGGCGGCTGCCAATTGTCGCCGGTTATTTCTAGCGACACGTTGTACTTTGGTCTGGTCTACAGCTTCGGCTGGCAATCGGGCCTACTCATCTACGATCTCGCAGGCAATCTGCTACACGCGCTGTCAGAAGATGATGGATTGGGCTATATTACTCCGGTTGTACATGACAGTACCATCGTGTTGTCTAGCATCGGGTTCAACAACAGACTCAAGTCCTATCAGTCTTGCCAACTGCAGTGGCTGTACGCGCTTGAACCGGGTTACTCATCGCCGGTAGTTGATGACAGCGGGAATTTGGCCGTTGGTACGATCGGCGGTCAGTTCCTTGTTTTCAATTCTAACGGCGGAATCGGTTTCGAATATGACAGTTTGGCGGGTCAAGTTAGTTCGCCGGCTGTCGATGACTCGGGCGCCATTTACGTGGCCACTGACGCTGGTTGGCTGTATAAGTTTGCCGCCGAACCAACGGGCGCGACAGAACCGGAAGTTCATCCGCAAGTACAAACCGCGATCGTTAGCTCAAATCCGTTCGCCGAACAGGTTAGCATCGTTAGCCAGCGACCCTTTAAGATTTACGATCTGACGGGTCGTCTGGTTTTCGCTGGCCAGCCTGGTCGTCTTAACTGGGGAAGGGACGTTACTAGAGGAATCTACTTTGTCGAGACGGGCAAAGCAGTCCTCAAGCTCGCAAAAGTGCAATAGGGGCTGGACAACCAGCCCCTTTGTATTATTTTTTTCTCTTGTGGATAAGTAGGTCTATTGACAATCCCTTTTATTTGTTTTATACTCTCATCAAAGGTTTTAATATAGTAATTGGTTTAATATAAATTATGCAACTTATTCCGACGGTTATAGAAAAATCGTCACAGGGAGAAAGGGCATATGATATTTATTCTCGGCTTCTAAAAGAGAGAATCATTTTCTTGGGTGATGTTATCGATGATAATGTCGCCAATACTGTTATTGCTCAGCTACTTTTTTTGGAAAGCGAAGATAAGGAAAAAGACATTAAACTTTATATTAATACTCCCGGAGGATCCGTAACAGCTGGTTTAGCAATTTATGACACGATGCAGTATGTAAAACCAGATGTGTCTACCATTTGTGTTGGCACCGCTGCTTCAATGGGCGCGGTTCTGCTCGCTAGTGGAGCAAAGAAAAAAAGATTTGCTCTGCCCAACGCTGAAATCATGATTCACCAAGTCATGGGCGGCGCCGAAGGTCCGGCCATTGATGTAAAAATCAGAGCCGAACATATTTTACGCGTGCGAGACCGCATTAACAAAATTTTAGCCAAGCATACCAATCAGACTCTGGTTAAAATAGAGCACGACACGGATCGCGATTATTTTATGAGCGCCGAAGAGGCCCTCAAATACGGGGTTATTGATAAAATCATCAACAAATAGCTGATCAACAACTTAGATTTTCTTTTTTAAAAGCCGAGTCAAGGTCTCGGTCTTTTGTTTCTTCGCAAGGCATTGCGGTTAGAAACAAAAGACCCTGTAAGGGTAACATTAATTAAGTTATAATTATTATTTTAACGTAACGTATAAGAGGACTTATGATTTATACTGCATATTTATTAATTGCTTTAGTAGTTGGCGTGGTGATTGGTTATGTGGCACGCAAGGTCATTGCTCAAAAAAGAACTGCTTCGGCAGAAGCCAAGGCAGAAGAATTAATTCGCAATGCCAAAACTAAACAGCAAGAATTGTTTTTTAAAGCGCGCGAGGAAGCGCTAAAAATCATCGAAGAAGCGAAAAAAGAAGAACAATCTCACCGGCAGGAATTAAAATCAGCCGAAGAGCGGTTTGAGAGACGCCAATCGATGTTTGACAAAAAATTATTGGAGCTCGAAGAGAATCAAAAAGAACTAACTGATCGAGCGGCTCGTTTAGAGGAAGCGAAGGTTAAGATTAAAAAAATCTACGAAGACGCTAAAGTAAAATTAGAAGAAATTTCTGGTTATAGCAAAGAACAGGCGCAGCAAGTTTTGTTTGAACAAATCGAAAAAGACAATCAGGATATTGTTTTAGAACGAATAAAAAAACTCGAGAAATTTGGTTCAGATCAAATCGACAAAAAAGCCAAACAAATGCTTTCCACTGCCATGGAACGCTTAGCTTCATCTGTTTCAACCGAACGTACGACCAGCTCCGTTAACCTTCCTTCAGATGATATGAAGGGTAGAATTATCGGGCGCGAAGGCAGAAACATTAAAGTCATCGAGCAATTAACAGGCGTAGAAATCGTAGTTGATGATACGCCAGAAGTTATTTTTGCTTCAAGTTTTAATCCGATTCGTCGGCAATTAGCTAAAAGAACCCTGGAAAAATTAATTGCCGATGGTCGCATTCAGCCGGCGCGTATTGAAAAATACGTCGAAGAAGCTAAAACAGAATTAATTCAAGAAATTAAATCGGCTGGTGAAGACGCGGTTTATCAACTTGGCATCGCCGGACTCGATCCCAAATTGGTGCAATTACTTGGTCGATTAAAATATCGAACTAGTTATGGCCAAAATGTTTTACAGCACTCAATAGAAACAGCTAATCTTGCCGCAATTTTGGCTTCTGATTTGGGGGTCAATGTGGCCATGGCTAAAAAGGCAGGCTTATTGCATGATATCGGCAAGGCCATTGATCATGAAACCGAAGGCACTCACCCGGAGATTGGCCGTGACTTAGCTAAAAAATATAATTTGCCAGAAGAAATAATCACTGCTATTGGCACGCACCACGAAGATCATCCGCCAATCATCGAAGCGGTTATCGTTAAAGTGGCCGACGCCTTATCAGGCGCTCGACCTGGCGCGCGACGTGATAGTTACGAAGATTATATTAAGCGTCTAGACGATTTGGAACAAGTTGCCAAAACATTTAAAGGTGTGGACAAAGTTTATGCTATTCAGGCTGGTCGAGAAATCAGAGTGTTTGTACTGCCGCAAGAAGTTGATGATTTGGCTGCAGCTAAATTAGCGCGAGCCGTTGCTGATAAAATAGAAGCTGATTTAAAATATCCAGGCGAAATAAAAGTAACGGTTATTCGCGAAAGCAAAGTGGTAGAGTTCGCCAGGTAGTCCTGCCTGCCGGTAGGTAGGGAGGTTTGACCGTCATAAAATTGCGACCATAAACCAAAAACTTTAAATTAAACGAGGCAAAACCATTGGTAATTAATATTAATCAGGTCAGAGGCTGGAGCAATGTCAAATTTCTACCAACCTGGTTCGCCAGATAAAACAACAACAATGAAAATACTTTTTTTTGGAGACGTATTCGGCAAGATGGGGCGATTAGCCCTGGTTAAAGAGTTGCCTAAGATTAAAAAAAAATGGCGACCCGACTTAACCTTAGCTAATGTTGAAAACATGGCCCACGGTAAGGGCGTGACCATCAAAACACTTCGACAATTAAGCGAGGCTGGCATTGACGCTTTTACATCTGGAGATCACTTCTGGTCAAAGAAGGAAGAACTTGATAAAATTAAGAAATTAGAGATACCTATTATTAGGCCTGACAATTTTAAAGGTAAATTGGCCGGTCGCGGCCACTTGGTCATAAAATGCAATAAAAAAAATGTTTTACTCGTTAATTTAATGGGTCGGACATTCTCCAAATATCAAGACGAACGCGGAGTCAGTACTTTAGCTAATCCTTTTAAGGTGGCCGACAAGATATTAAAAAAGTATCCGCGCGTTAAAATTAAAATAGTTGATTTTCACGGCGAAGCTACTTCGGAAAAAGTCAGCCTGGGTCATTATTTGAATGGGCGAGTATCGGCGATTTTAGGCACTCATACGCACATACCGACGGCCGATGAACAAACTTTATCTAGAGGCACCGCCTATATCACTGACGTCGGCATGGTTGGCCCAAAAGATTCGGTCATTGGTGTGGAAAAAACTGTTATTTTGGATAGATTTTTACATGACATTTTTACTGGACCGATTAAAATGGAAATTCCTGAAACAGGCTCGGCTGTCATTAATGGAGTTGTTGTTGAGATTGACGATAAAACGGGCCAAGCTAAAAAAATTAGCAGAATAAATCAAGAAACATTAATTTAGTAATTGATATCTTATGCCAAAGAGAACCTATCAACCTAAAAAAAGAAAGAGAACTCGCTGCCATGGTTTCTTAAAAAGAATGAGAAGCCGCACTGGTTGCCAAGTGATTAAACGCCGCCGAGCCAAAGGACGCAAAAAATTAACCGTTTAGCCACTACTAATTTACAAATCTTTTACCCTTTAGTCCGTCCCGTTTACTGAACGAACGGGTCCAGGACGAATATACAAATTACGAATTGATTTTTAATTTTATGTTAGACAGAGCTCATCGTTTAACAAAAGACATTGATTTTGAGAAGCTGGCGAAGAGTGGGCGAGCGGTCTATGGTGGCGAACTTGCCTTGAAGTGGCGTAAAAATGATTTAGCGCAATCGCGCTTTGGCTTTGTCATTTCGACCAAGGTTTCAAAAAAAGCAGTCGTGCGCAATAAAATCAAGCGCCGAATGCGCGCCATAGTTCGTTTAAGTTTAAGCAAAATTAAGCCCGGTTATGATATAATGATTTTAACCAGGACCGAAATCGTAAAATTATCTTACGCCGAGCTAAAGTCGAAACTAGAATTATTATTAAAACAAGCTAGTTTACTATAGTTAGTAAAATAACTTCATTAATTTTTTAACAATTTTGGCATGATACAAATATATAAAACAGTACTTTATCAACCATTGTTAAATCTTTTAGTTTTCTTGCACAATATTTTACCCGGGCATGACTTGGGTTTAGCTATTATTATTGTGACGATTATTATTCGTTTAATCCTATGGCCGTTGTCGCAAAAATCAGTCCGCTCGCAAAAGGCACTGCAAGACCTTCAGCCCAAACTAAAAAGTTTACAGGAAAAATATAAACAAGATAAACAGAAATTAGCCGCGGCTATGATGGAGCTTTATCGAGAGAATAAAATTAATCCTTTTTCGTCATTTTTGCCGTTATTGATTCAATTTCCGATTTTAATCGCCGTCTACCAGGTTTTTTTAAACGGCCTAAAGTCTACTCAGTTGGTTCTTTATTCGTTTATTCATAATCCAGGCGCGCTTAATAATGTTGCTTTTGGATTTTTGAATTTATCCAAACCGAACTTAATTTTGGCGGTTATTACTGGTGCGATTCAGTATTGGCAGACCAAAATGCTGGTTAAGTCTACGCCGCCAGCTGCAGTGGCGGGTAAAACTGGCGCCAAAGACGAAGGCGTGATGGCGATTATGAATAAACAGATGTCGGTGATGATGCCTCTTTTAACGGTTTTTATCGGCATTGCTTTGCCGAGCGGTTTAATGATTTATTGGTTAGTAGGTTTGCTTTTGACCGTTTTGCAGCAAAAATTGGTTTTCAAACAGTCTACCAACGCTCAGTCAACATCAAATACGACACCAAATAAATAATTTATGTTGGTTAAAGAAAAAATAATCGGCTTGCCGGTTTACACTCAATCAGGAAAGCTTTTAGGCAAAGTTATCGATTTAGAATCGGCGCCACAAAGCGAGTTGGTGATAAGGTACATTGTCGAACCCGATGGTTTAATAAAAAATATCATCGGCGTCCAATTATCAATTTCTCCCCAGCAGATAATTTCTTTAACCGAAGAAAAAATGATCGTTGAAGATAATTGTCAAAAAATTAAAAGCCAGGCAACGCTTTCGGCTTAAATTTCTCAATTTTTTATTTAAGTGATAAGAATATAGGGGTCCCGACTCAGGTCGGGAGAAAATTAAAAATTTCCGTATGTCATTTCTGATTAGAAATTTTTGCATTATCGCGCACGTTGATCACGGTAAGTCAACCCTGGCTGACCGTTTTTTAGAATTGACTAAAACTATTCCACAAAACAAAATGCAGCCGCAATATCTTGACCGCATGCCCTTGGAGCGTGAACGGGGGATTACTATTAAATTGCAGCCGGTGACTATGGAATATGCGTCAAAGGGCGTTTCATATATGTTGAACTTAATTGATACACCCGGTCATGTGGATTTTTCTTATGAGGTTTCGCGGTCTTTAGCTGCGGTGGAAGGTGCGATTTTATTGGTTGATGCCGGCCAGGGCGTGCAAGCGCAAACCTTGGCTAATTTGTATTTAGCAAGGCAGCAAGATTTGGCCGTCATCCCGGTGATTAATAAAATAGACTTGCCTAACATAGATCTTGAAACCAGTAAGCGCGATTTGAGCAATCTATTAAAAATTTCGCCGGAGGAAATAATTTTGACTTCAGCTAAAACCGGAGTTGGCGTAGAGAAAATTTTGGAAGAAGTGGTAAAAAAAGTTCCACCGCCGCAAGGCAATCCTTACCAGCCCCTGCGCGCTTTGATTTTTGATTCGGTTTACGATGAATATCGAGGAGTAATAATTTTTGTCCGCGTTTTCGACGGCCAAATTAAAGCCGGCGAAAAAATAAAAATGTTAGCCAACGCCGCCGAAGCAGAGGTGCTCGAAGTCGGCATCTTTGCTCCAGAATTAAAAAAACAAGACAATCTATCGGTTGGACAAATCGGCTATATTGTCACTAGCTTAAAAGAAATCGACAAGACTCGTGTCGGCGACACGGTCACGGACTTAAAATTTTCGACCTTGCCGGAAATTTTAGCCGGTTATCAAGAAGCGAGGCCAATGGTTTTTGCAGGTCTTTACCCGCAACAAGGCGCTTACATTAATAAGTTGCGCGCCGCGTTGCAAAAATTAAAATTAAACGATGCTAGTTTGTTTTTCGAGCCCGAACGTTCATCGGCCTTGGGCTTTGGTTTTCGCGCTGGATTTTTAGGATTGCTTCATTTAGACATCATCAAAGAGCGGTTGAAACGGGAATTTAATATCGACCTTGTTATTACTACGCCTTCAGTCGCTTATCAAATCATTTATAAAAACGGGGAAGAAGAGACCATGCATCGGGCGCAAGAAATGCCTGATCCTTCGCAAGTAGAGAAGATCCTTGAACCCTGGGCAAAAGTGGAAATTTTGTCGCCGACTAAACATGTGGGCGCGATTATGGAGCTCGTTAACGAATATAAAGGAAGGTTTGTCTCTATAGAATATCTTGGCGATCCATCAGTAGACGGACCAGTCAATGGACCGACTGGCGGACAGCGCGCCTTGATTCATTATCATATTCCTTTTGCGCTTCTCTTGGCTGATTTTTATGATAAACTTAAGAGCGTCAGTTCAGGCTATGCTTCGATGTCTTATGATTTTTTGGATTATGAGTCGGCTGACGTGATTAAACTTGATATTTTGGTAGCCGAAGAGCCGGTCGAAGCCTTTGCTTCTATTGTTTATCGCGATGACGCTTATTTTCACGGCCGCCGCATTGTTGAAAAATTAAAAAAAGTTTTGCCCAAGCAAATGTTTGAAGTAAAAATCCAAGCGGCTTTAGGCGGCAAGATAGTGGCTGCGGAACGGTTGCCGGCGATACGCAAAGATGTGACGGCAAAATTATATGGCGGCGACGTGACGCGAAAAATGAAATTATTAAATAAGCAAAAAAAGGGTAAGAAAAAAATGATGCAAAGAGGGGTGGGCAAGGTTGATATTCCGCCCGAAGCCTATTTAGCAGTGTTAAAGAAATAATATCCCAATATTCTATAGAATGTTAGAATGTCGTAAATTTTTTAATAATTTTGGTATGGAATTTCAGCATAACGAGAAAATAATTAAGGTGGTTTATCGCTCCTGGTTGGCATACTTTCTGGCCATATTTTTTGCTTTACTTCTTGTTGTCGCGGCGTGTTTTTTTATCGTGCCGCTTTTTAATTTTGGCTGGTGGGGCAAAGCCATTTTCTGGCTGGTCATTGTCTTGGGCGTGTTTTTGGGCCTGCGCACCATTATTGTCGCTTTTACTAGCCGATTAATTATTACTAATCAACGCTTAATTTTCTATTGGCGCCAGGGCTTGTTTAACCAAAGCATCGTTAAAATCGACTTCGAACAAATTAAAAATATCAGTTTAGTGGTTAAAGGATTCTTAACGACTATTTTTAAATTCGGCGTCTTAACTATTAGTCTAAATAATCAACCGGAAATTATTAATTTTTCGCCAATCAGTCAGCCTTATCAAATTCAGGAGCTTTTATTGCAATTGCAATCTAAAAAAAGAAAAGCCAACGTCGAAGAAATGGACGATTATGAACTGATCGACCTGGCGCGCCAGATCCGCCATCGCTTGGGGCGAGATGTCTTGCGCCGCGTGGCCGATGAACAAGAATAGGCGAGAAAAGTCTTGACAAAAAAGTAGTGACATGTTATCTTATTTAAATAATAAATAATAGCTCGTAAATTTCGACCGTAATTAATGTTACTCCTCCTTACGTCGGAGTGCTCAAAATTATGGAAGAAACTTACGAACTTCGTTCTAAATTTTTTAATAATTTTGGTATGAATTTCGCGATTATCAAAACTGGCGGCAAACAATATTTAGTCAAAGTTGGCCAAACTTTATTTTTTGAAAAATTAGCCGGCGCTAAAGATAAAAATTATTCTTTTGACCAGGTTCTTCTCGTTGGCGATGAGAAGGGCGAAGTGGTTAAAATCGGCAAGCCATATTTATCCGGCGCGAGCGTGGATGCCGAAATTTTAGGCCAGATCAAAGGACCCAAGGTTCACGTGATGAAATTTAAAAGCAAGGTTCGCTATCATCGTAATGTCGGCCATCGCCAACAGCTGACTAAGGCAAAAATCACCAAGATTACTGCATAAAATAAAATTTATTTTTCGATAAAAAACGGGCGTTAATGCGCCCGTTTTTGTTATAGTGGATAATTTGTGTATAAGGAAAATTGACAATTTTTATAAAATATAATAATATTATAATTGTCTCAGAGACACCCTCCATTTCTGCGCCTCTGAGATGGTCAGGATTAAAACTCCTGATTCGCCGGAAGAGGCTAGAGCATCGAAATTCACTCACACAGTGGTTTCGGGAGAAACTTCCTCAAGAAGCGGAGGGTCACCACGTCGGGCGGGCTTGTTTTGAGCCGGCATCCAAATACCTCGTGCGGCAGGTCTACTGTCCAACCACGAGAACATCGGCCGGCCTGCGCCCATACGTCCTCTGGAGGTGTGAGAAGGGTGTTTCATCTCTCTCTTGTGCCCGAGGATGGGTGCCCGACGATACAGCGTGGCCGCTTTATGCGCGCCACATCGCAACCGCGGATCATGCGCCCTCGGAATGTGGGGCGCATTACAACGGGAGCTAAGAGCTCGGCTTCTCAAACCGGCTCGGTCAAAGCCGGCTCAGAATGCTCCGCTTTCATAACCGCGGTTTCTACACACGCATCGCCGCTGTTCCGGCTGCGAGACGAGTCTGGAGTTCGGCGGAGTCTCAACCCCGCGAATATCCGATAGTCTCGGGATTTGCTCGACCTCGGGCATCCCCACATATGCCTTGAACATCCCGGCGATTGCAAGGCGACCAGCCCACTAGGCGGTCGCAAAACCCCCGATCAGGAATGTTGCTGACCCCTCTAAGTAGTGGCGAGCGAATGTGGAGAGGGCAGAACTTCCGCCGGGGACCAACGCAGAGCTCAGACATAGGCCGCTATCGGGTGCGAACGCCTTCGCATTCGGAGCCAGCCTTTCTGGCATCTGCACGTCCGACATGCGGGCGGCCCCTTGGCCGCCCGCTCTTCTTTGTTTTAATTAGAAATTAATGCACAGGCAAAAACCTTGACTATATTCTAAAAAACATTATTAATATATATTGATCGAATCTCAATCACCGAGCGGCTATATAGCACTCATGGAGGTAGCTAGCCGTAAAGCTGGGTAAAGGGCGACTACTTTTGCGCTTAGCCAGTTGTCCCTAGCATCGGTGAACACGCTTTGTGCGTGAGTACCCCCTGGGGCCGGGCAGCTATGCTGTTCGGCCCTTTTCTTTTATATTAGCCCTTGAAATATTTTAGCGAATAAGCTATACTTTAATAATTAATATTTTACTTCATGAATTTTATTAAAAAATTTTTATGCCCGAATTACCAGAGGTCGAAACAATAAAAACTCAGCTTAATAAAAAAATTCGTGACAAAAAAATAAAATTAGTCGAAATTCATTTGGGTAAAATACTGCAGGGCGTTTCTGAAGAAAAATTCAAAAAAATTGTCACCGATAAAAAAATAAAAAACATCGAACGCCGAGCCAAGTTAATAATTATAAATTTATCGGGAGGATTTTCGATAGTAGTTCATCTTAAAATGACGGGCCAACTTTTGTACTTTAAAAATCAACAGACCTTCGAAAATTATCAAAATAAAAAAGGCGCGCACTTTGTTTATAATTTTACCGATGGGAGCTTAATAGCACACCTTGATACGCGCCAATTCGGTTACGTAAAAATTTTAAAAACCAAAGACTTGGATAATCTTTTTAAAAAAGAAGCGTTCGGTCCGGAACCCTTGGCAAAAAATTTTACTTTAAAAGTTTTCAAAAATTTATTAACTAAAAGACCCAGGACAAAAATTAAACCGCTTTTAATGGATCAGGCTTTTATCGCCGGCGTAGGCAATATTTACGCTCAAGAAGCTTGTTGGGCGGCTAAAATTTTTCCCACTCGCACAGCGCAAAGTTTGACTTCGCAAGAAGTTCGCGCTCTTTATCTAAATTTAATTAAAATATTATGCTTGGCGGTCAGTTGCCGCGGATCGTCGGTCGATAATTATCTTGATACTGAAGGTAAGCAAGGTGAGTATGTGCCGCGCTTAAAGGTTTATAATCGTGAAGGAGAAAGGTGTTATCGCGGAGACGGCGTGGTAAAAAAAATGACCTTAGCCGGACGAGGAACCTATTATTGTCCAAATTGTCAAAAATAAAAATAAATTATAAGTTGGTATAATCTTTAATCTCACTTCAGGTTTGGCCAGCCCGCCATAGTCTGAGCCGGGGTATAGCGTAACGGCTAACGCGCTCGCTTCGGGTGCGAGAGACTCTGGGTTCAAATCCCAGTACCCCGATTTAGGCGATGGCAGGCCTGTCTATTGGCAGGCAGGCGGGGACCGTGATCCGTCCGCCATTCGCCAACTGGCGAAGGCGGACTCGTCCCCGATAAAATTATGAAAAGAAAAAGAGTAGACTTATTCGTGAATATTTGTATTCCTGTCCTAACGGTTTTGGCTTATATTATTATCGGGCTAAAATTGCCGCAGTGGGGATTAGTCGTGAATTTGGCGGCGCAGCCGTTTTGGTTTTATGCCGCCTGGAAGGCCTACAAAGAGGCGAATCAAGTCGGTATTTTAATCACCAGTACGATCATAAGCTTGGCGTTAATTTTTGGCATTTTAAACTATTGGGTATTTTAATATGAGAAGAACAATCTTTACGATTTTAATCGTTACCGTTATAGTTTTAGTCGGCCTTTTTTTGGCCTATAGAATATTAAAGAAAGGCTTTGATGAAGTTGAAACGAGCAAGGTTCCGATTATGAGCCAATGTAAAAATAAAATAGTTTATACGCTTGATATGGATGCCGATAAGATGCTTTTACAAGAGGATTGTTTAAGTCGTCGCGGTTATTTTAATCTTTGCGGTAGTGTTTGTTCGGCCAAGGGGCGGCCAACAATTACCGTTTGTGCTTATACTTGTGAGCTTAAATAAAAAAGTAGTTGTTTAATAGGGCGCGTTCGTCTAGTGGTAGGACGCCAGGCTTTCACTCTGGCAACAAGGGTTCGATTCCCTTACGCGCTACCAATTTATATCCGTGATTATGTTTAAAAAAATTACCTTCATCGTTATTTTCTTAATTATTATTGTCAGCATCGGTTATTTGCTGTTTTATTTTTCGTCCAGGCCGGCCGAATTAAGCGAGAGAGAAAATATTACTTTTGATCCGCGCAATTGCACATATATGATTGACGAAAAAGTCATTGTTCTTAAAAATGGTTATTCAGAGGAGATAATCCCAGGGTCGTCGGCAAAGCTTATTACAAAATATTTTGGCAATACAGTGTCGGGAGATTTTAACGGAGACGGCTTAACGGATGAGGCTTTTCTTCTTACCCAGGAATCCGGCGGAAGCGGAGTTTTTTATTATGTTGCCGTGGCCCTAAGAGTGCAAAATGGTCCTTCAGGTCTTAATGCGATTTTTCTCGGCGATCGCATTGCCCCGCAGACCACTAATTTTCAAGACAACGAAATTATAGTTAATTATGCTGATCGCCAATCAGGAGAACCAATGACCACGTCGCCGTCGGTTGGAATTTCTAGATATTTTAAAGTTGACAGCGATCGTTTAGTCGAAATCAAAAAATAAATTATTTATTAGTGTAGAATAAAAAAATACGGGAACGGCAACGGGGTTGTCCCCGTGTTTTTTATTCCCGCCCAAAAGTATTTTTATAAAAAAAGAAAACACCCCGGCATATTTCAGCTGGGGCGTTGCATGGGCGTGCACTCGGGCCTCCATGGTGAATTGCGAGCGCCGTGCATGGCTCGAAGAGCCTACTTTTGGCAGCGGAGGTATATGACCTCGGGCATTCCCCGCACTGCGACGACCTCGCCGCTGCTTGTCCGGAGTAGTCCGGGCACAAAACAGATCACAGGCCCTGCCGGTGGCGGAATCTGTCTTGCCGCGGAGGTAGATGCGGGGTCCTTGGTATCTTTCGATTTCATGTTCATTCCTTTCTTGAGTCTTCTTCGAACTTAATTAGATATTAGCATATTTTGGACCTTTTGTCAATCCTTGCATAAAAATTTTGGTATGAAGGCTAATATTAGTGTTCACTTATTTTTTAGCTGTGGTATAATTTTTTCATTATTATGTTTCTTTGTTTATGTTTACTTTAAATGAAGTTAAGAAAAATCCGCAAATTATAGAGTTTATCAACCAAACTGTAGCTTCGTTAAAGGCTTTAGCTTATACTGAACATGGCCCTCGCCACTTAGGCTTGGTTTCGGACCGCGCTAGAAATTTAGCTAAATGCATTGGTTTAAATAAGATAGAGCAAGAATTAGTTGCCATTGCGGCTTATTGCCACGACATCGGTAATTTCTTGGGCCGAACAGAGCATCATTATTGGGGAGCGTTGTTGTTTCATCAAATTTTTCAACAAAATTTTTCCGCTCGCGACCTATCACAAATCATTCAAGCCATTACTAATCACGATAAAGAAGAGATGAAGTTTTCTAGTAAAATTTCCGCGGTCTTGGTCATTGCTGACAAATCGGACGTTCACCGCTCGCGAGTCATTGATAATTCGCCAGACAATATCGCCAAAGACATTCATGACCGTGTTAACTACGCCACGACCGACAGTAAATTAAGAATTGATAAAAAAAATAAAAAAATCATTTTGACTCTAAAGATTGACACCAAGTTCGTGCCGATTATGGAGTACTTTGAAATTTTTACTGGAAGAATGACTTATTGCCGCACCGCTGCTGATTATCTAGGTTATAAATTTAATTTAGTGATAAATAATATTAAATTATTATGATGCGGGCTGAAGCTTTAAAATTAGTCGAAGAAAAGATTCAAAATAAAAATTTAATCAAACATTGCCTGGCCGTGGAAGCAGTCATGGCTGCTTTGGCGCAAAAATTCGGCCAAAATAAAGAACAATGGGCGCTAGCTGGTTTGCTTCATGACATTGATTATGAACAAACCAAAGACAAACCAGAACAACATAGCCTAATCGGCGCGCAGATGCTGACGGAGTTAAACATTGATTCTGAAATCATCCAGGCCATTAAGGTTCATAACGATATGCATCAATTGCCGCGACAAACCTTGATAGATAAGTCCTTGTTTTGTGCCGATCCGATAACCGGACTAATCGTGGCCTCAACGCTAGTTTTACCTAATAAAAAAATTATTGAATTGACGCCGGAAAATGTTTTGAATCGTTTCAAAGAAAAAGGCTTTGCTAAGGGTGCCAATCGCGAGCATATTGCCATGTGTTCGGAAATAGCCTTAAGCCTGGAAGAATTTGTCAGAATTAGTTTAGGGGCTATGCAAGCCATTAATAATGAAATTGGGCTATAATATGGAATGTCGGCAAAAAAATAACATTAAAAATTGCCCGTGCACTTGGCCTAACTGTGAAAACAAGGGAATCTGTTGCCTTTGTTTAAAATATCATCGCGATAAAAAAGAGTTGCCGGCTTGTTGTTTTTCGCCCGAAGTGGAGAAGACGTTTGATCGCTCGATAAAAAAATTTTTAGCAGAACAATAATCTTAATTCGTAAATTTTAAATTATGACCAATTATTTGGGGCTCTATTATGGCTCAACCGCTTATTCTGTGGTTATGGCCTTACTTTTACTCTGGTCTTTACCTTGGAAGGGCGTAGCCTTATGGCGAGCTGCTAAAAAAAATCATACGGTTTGGTTTATCGTATTCTTAATCCTGAATACCATTGGTATTTTGGAAATTTTATACATCTTTGTTTTTTCGAAGATGAAAGAAGGCGAAATAACCGTTGAAGAAAAAAATTGGTTAACCAAATTGTGGGAGAAAATTTTACGCTTTTTAGGAATTAAAAAGTCTTAAGACGATGATTTTTCGCGGCTGGCAAAAAAATTCGCTCATTGAGTGGCCTGATAAGATTTCAACCGTTGTTTTTGTCGGCGGTTGTACTTTTGCTTGTCCGTGGTGCCATAATCGCGATTTAGTATTTTCTCCGGAAAAATTCGAAGCCATTGACGGACAAACAGTTCTAGATTATTTAGCGGAAAATAGAAAATTTCTTGATGGCGTCATGATCAGCGGGGGAGAGCCGCTCGCAGGACTAGAGGTAAAAAGCAAAGCGGACGATTTTCTCGGTTTTGTTGAAAAAATCAAAGAATTAGGCCTGGGCGTGGGCATTGAGACTAATGGTTCTAACCCCGACTTTTTAGAATATCTGTTGAAGAATGACTTGATTGATTATGTGGCCATGGACATTAAGGCGCCACTCGTGCCGGAAAAATATAAAACCTTAAGCGGAGTAGACGTTGATTTAGAAAAAATAAAAAAGAGCATTGAGCTCATAAAAAATCTGGCACTTGATTATGAGTTTAGAACTACCGTAGTGCCTGGTATGTTGACAGAAAAAGATTTAATAGATGTTGCCGAGGCAATTAAAGGCGCAAAGAGATTTTATCTACAGGAGTTTAAACCAGAATTAGTGCCGCATTGGCCGCATAAACCATTTTTAAGGCAGGTGAGCGCACGGCTAAAAGAAAAATTAAAAGATTATTTTGAAATATTTGACATTAGATTATAAAAATATGTAAAACCAAAGATTGAATATAATGTTCAATCTTTGATATTATTTATGTTAACTAAATTTCAACAAAAAGTTTATGATGCCGTTAGAAAAATACCTCGTGGCAAAGTGGCTAGTTATCAGCAAGTCGCAATCTTTTTGGGCAAAAAATATGCGACAAGAGCAGTCGGTCAAGCTTTAAACAAAAACCCCTTTGCACCAAAAACGCCTTGCCACCGCGTAGTATATAAGAACGGACAATTGGGCGGTTATAAATTTGGTTGCCGAAATAAGCGACAAATGCTTTTAAAAGAGGGCATTAAATTTAATAAAAATAACCGAGTTTTGTCAAAATATTTTTTAAAGATTAAATAAATTAATATGAAGTTTCAAATCAATAAATTTTTTATTTTAGTCATCGTTTTGGCTTTAGTCGGCGGAGGAGCGGCCGGAACCATTACCAGTTATTATATGGCGAAAACGTCTTTAGATCAGATAAAGATCGCGAGCTATGATCAAAATTTGCGGGCTCCTATTCTTAATCAGCCGACCAACGGAAGTAATGATAAAAATACCAATAATCAGGATGTTGACACAGAGCAGTCGGTCGTGACGGCTGTTCAAAAGGTTAGCCCAGCCGTAGTAAGCATTGTTGTTAGTCGTCAGGTGGCACAAAATTCAATAAGTTTTTCCCCGCAAGATTTTTTTGATTTAAATTGGCCGTTTGGCAATTCACAAAATCCTAATCAGCAACAGCCAAGCACCAGCTTACGAGAGGTTGGCGGGGGAACGGGCTTTATCGTCTCGGCGGCTAATGGTTTAATTTTGACCAATAAGCACGTAGCGCCTGACAATCAATCGGTTTACGAGGTTTTGACTAGCGATGGACAAAAAATACCAGCAACGTTTGTGGCTAGCGATCCAGTCAATGATGTTGCTTTTTTGAAGATTAACAAAAAAGGATTAACCGAAGTCTCGCTGGGCGACTCTGATAAATTACAAATCGGCGAAAGCGTCATCGCTATTGGTAACGCCTTGGGTGAATATCGCAACACCGTGACTCGCGGCATTGTTTCTGGCGTGGGTCGAAACGTAGTGGCCGGCAATGGTCTCGGGCAAGCTGAATCGTTGGAAAATATTATTCAAACCGACGCGGCTATTAATCCGGGAAATTCCGGCGGACCATTAATTAATTTGAATGGGCAGGTTATTGGTGTTAACGTAGCCACGAGTCAAGCTGGCCAGTTAATCGGTTTTGCTATTCCGATTAATCAGGTTAAGTCGGCTATTAGTAGCGTAAGGTTATCGGGAACAATAGTGCGGCCATATTTAGGCATAAGATATATTTTAATCAATGACGAAATTGCTAAAGAAAATAATTTAAGCGTAAATTATGGCGCCCTACTTACACGAGGTCAAAGCGTTACAGAGTTAGCCGTGGTTCCTGGCGGACCGGCCGACAAAGCAGGACTAGTGGAAAACGACATTATTTTAGAAGTGAATGGACAGAAAGTTGATCAAAATCATTCATTAGCGCAATTAGTCCAACAGCATAAAGTCGGCGACGTTTTGACGCTAAAGATTTTGCATGATGGCGCGCAAAGAACAATCAGAGTAACATTAGAACAATTTAAATAAAATAGTCACCTCTATTAATAAAAGAGGGGCCGCTTAGGCGGCCCCCTTTCTTTTTCACTTATTTTTGTTATTATTTGATTATGGAAAATGTTTATCAATTTTTAAACGGCGAATACGATAAAAATAGCGTAGTGATTTCTTTTCACGCCGGCGTTGGCGGCACCGATGCGCAAGATTGGACAGAGATGCTGCGGCGCATGTATTGGCGTTACGCCGAAAAGAAAAAATGGAAAGTTTATTTACTCGATGAATCGTGGGGAAGCGAAGCTGGCCTTAAAAGTTCGACACTTGAAATCGTCGGTTCTTATGCTTACGGACATTTAAAAAAAGAAGCCGGAGTGCATCGCTTAGTGCGCATTTCTCCTTTTGATGCGGAAAAAATGCGCCATACTTCTTTTGCTTTAGTTGATGTTTTGCCGGAAATTCCCAACCTCAAAATCGATATAAAAGATAAAGATCTAAAAATAGAATTTTATCGTGCTTCGGGTCATGGCGGTCAGAACGTGCAAAAAGTCGAATCGGCTGTGCGCCTTACCCACTTACCGACGAAAATTACAGTTAATTGTCAGGTGGAACGTTCACAGGCGCAGAATAAAGAACGAGCCATGAAAATTTTAGCTTCAAAATTATATCAATTTCATCAAGCCAAGCGCGAAGAAGAAAAAGAATTGCTTCGCGGCCGCGTCTTGCCGGCCTCTTGGGGCCATCAAGCGCGGTCTTATGTTTTGCATCCGTATAAAATGATTAAAGATCATCGCAGTAATTGGGAAACGAGTGACGTTGACCGGATTTTAGACGGAAATTTAGACGATTTTGTTTTAGCCGAATTAAAACCAAAACAATGAAGGATGTTAAGCCTCGCGTTACCATGTTCAAAAATTTTACCCTAACCAAAAAGTTGGTACTTTTTCTTTTTATTTGTTTGCTATTAGATTTTTTTCTAGTGCCGCAAATAAATATCATTTGCCGAGATAGGCAGGGCTTTGGTTTTAGCTATCAAACCGGCGAATCGCAGCAACGACTTAGTTTAATTAAATACGGTAGCGCGAGAATTATTTATAATTTTAGGCATTTTTTCGTTTTCTGGTCGAAAGCGCCATTTGGCAAAACATATCACAACTTAAATGAATTTTTGCATTTAGATAACAGCGCATTGTCATTTAATATTCTTCATTTTTTTGCCTTTCTTATTTTCGCTCTTGTTTTATTTTATTTTTTCCAGCTTAAAATATGGCAAGTTTTTCTTATCGGTTTGGGTTTTAATGTTTTTCACGAATTTATTGCCGAAGGAATTTGTATAGATCCATCCTTTAATGATTTGTGGGTTAATATGATCGGATTACTGGTTGGCATAATGGCTTGGGAAATTTTCAATTTAATTCGGCAACATATTAGGTTTAAAAAATCGGCGGTTTAATTTGCGCTTTATGGCCAAATTTTCCAAGGCCAAAGTTTTCACTTATCTTTTAATTGCTTTTATAGTCGGCGTCGGTTTGTCGTCCCTATTTCACCTATCGGTCTATTGGTTATGTTGGCCGACTCTAATCACGCTTTGGTTGATTATTTTCATTAAGTCGCGTTTAGTTAAAATTATCAGTTTGATAATTTTATTTTTTATTTTCGGGATTTGGCGCGCTCAATTGGCCTGGCCGAAAGTAAACGACCAGAACGTAGTTTTTTATAATGATCAAGAAGTTGTTTTAAAAGGCCTAATCAGCCAGGAGCCAATTCAACAAAGCAAACAAACCGTCATTATTGTTAGTGTAAAACAGGTCAACGATCGGCCGGTTTTCGGGAAAATTTTAGTTAAGGTTCCCTTATTTGCGCCTTATCAATATGGCCAGGAATTACAAATCGATTGTAGGTTAATCACGCCGGAAAATTTTGGCCAATTTAATTATCAAAATTATTTAGCTAAAGATAATATTTGGTCGCTTTGCCAGAATCCGAAAGAAATAAAAATTTTAAGCCAAAATAGAGGTAATTGGCTATTAGTTAGAATTTACAATTTTAAACACGCGGCGCAAAAAATGATTAACGAGAATATGACTGAACCGCAGGGCGGGCTCTTTTCTTCACTCTTGCTCGGCGCTGGCGGTTATCTGCCGCAAGATTTTCGTGACGCCTTAAGTAAAACCGGTACTTCACACATCGTGGCCGTTTCGGGCTTGCATATCGTGATCATGATCAGTTTAGTCGAGATAATTATTTTTTCGGTTTTTGGCATAAAAAGAAAACATGCCTTTTATTTAACCGCGTTTTTTATTATTATTTACGTTATTCTCACCGGCTTGGCCGCCTCAGCTGTTCGCGCCGGCATTATGGGTATACTGTTATTATTTGCCAAAAAAATTGGCCGTGACTATCAGGCCGGTAACGCGATTTTTTTAGTCGCGGCCTTAATGTTAATTTTTAATCCTTTCCTGTTGCTCTGGGACGTGGGTTGGCAATTGTCGTTTTTATCAATTTTAGGTTTGATTTATTTATCACCGCGCTTCCAGGTTTTATTGATTAAAATTCCTGATTTTAAAATTTGGCCGATTCGCTCGTATCTAGTGGCGACGTTTAGCGCTTATTTATTCACCCTACCTTTAATACTTTATTATTTTGGCAATTTATCTTTAAGCGCGCCCTTAGCAAATTCTTTGGTTTTGGGATTTTTCCCGTGGGTTATGATGAGCGGTTTTATTTTCATTTTAACCGGTCTAGCTTGGCCGTTTTTGATAAAAATTTTAGTTTGGCCGATTTGGCTTATTCTGACTTATGTGATAAAGATTATAGACTTTTTTGCGCAAGTGACATGGTTATCTTGGCATTTGGGAGGATTCTCTTTGGTTTGGATTATTTTTTATTTTATCGTTTTAATTATTATTTTAAAATCTTTCCTTAAAAAACAAAATGCCCCTACCGGTTGAACAAAAAATTAATAAAAAATTATTAGGCGCGATTCTGATTTTAGCCGGAGTTTTATTTGTCGACATTTTATTAATAATTATTTTTTTTTACCCGACCATCAAGCCTTGCCTCAAACGGGCGATGATAAAATTATTTTTCTTGATGTCGGGCAGGGCGATTCAATTTTAATTGAATCTGCTCAAGGCCATAATATTTTGATTGACGGTGGGCCAAGTAAAGAAATTAGTTATAAATTAGATCAATATTTGCCGCTGACTAATAGAAAAATTGATATCATGATTTTAACCCACCCCGATCCTGACCATTTAAATGGGTTAGTAGAGGTTATAAAAAGATATCAAGTTAATCAGATTTATAGTAACGGCGTTTATGATCCGGATTTAAATTATCTAGAGTGGCAAGGGGTAATTATAGAAAAAAACATTCCGTTTAGTTATATTACGCATCCCATGCAGTTGGCGATAGACAGTCGGGTTTTTGTTGATTTTTTATGGCCGCGGCAAAACTATATTAATCAATCTCTTAAAGATGATAACATTGCTTCCGTTGTAACCAAATTTGACATTAACGGTCATAAATTTTTATTAACCGGCGATTTGCCCAGCGAAGAAGAGGGTGAATTACTGGCGACCAAAACTGACCCAATAGCTGAAGTTTTAAAAATTGCGCATCACGGTTCGAAATATTCGACTAGCAATAATTTTTTAGCATTAGTTAAGCCCAGTTATGCAGTAATTTCTGTCGGCAAAAATAGTTTCGGCCATCCCAGTTTTCGCGTTTTGAATTCTCTGCAAAAAATCAACACTTCTCCCTTGCGCACTGACGAGAAGGGTGATATAATCTTTTTCATTAATCAAAGTGGTCTGCGAGTACAGACCGCTAAATAATTTAATAAAATTTTTTATGAAAGGAATAGAGTTTCCCTTATTTAAAACTAAGGTAGTCGGCGTAAGTGAAAAATTTATGCTCGAAGATCCGGCTGAACGACGTAAATATTTTCAAGCTAAGGCCGGTGCGGAAATTAATAAGATTAAAGAGTATTTGGCAAACAATACTTTTGTGGCCTTTTTGTTGGGTAAAAAAAATTCTGGTAAAGGTACTTATTCAAAATTATTCATTGAAGCCGTTGGTTCTGATCGGGTGGCTCATTTATCGGTCGGAGATATTGTTCGCAGCGCCGACCAAGCCCTTCGTGATGAAAAAAGCAAACAAGAGTTGACGGAATACTTAAAGAAAAATTATCGCGGTTTTATTACCGTTGAAGAAGTGGTAGAGAGAATCTTGGGCCGTTCGACGTCTGGGCTTTTGCCAACCGAAGCGATTTTGGCACTTATTGAGCGCGAGATTGATCATTTAGGGCGCAAGGCAGTCTTTATTGATGGCTTTCCTCGTAATCTTGATCAGATTTCTTATTCAATATTTTTTAGAACATTAATGGGCTATCGAGATGATCCTGACTTTTTCGTTTTCATCGATTTGCCCGAATCGGTCATCGACGAGAGATTAAAATATCGCGTCATTTGCCCGAAGTGCAAAACGCCGCGCAACATTAAATTATTACGTACTAAAAATATCGGTTATGATGTTGGGAATAATAGTTTTTATTTAATGTGTGATAATCCTAATTGCGGTGGTGTGCGCATGGTTCCGAAAGAAGGAGACGAGCTTGGTATCGAAGCTATTCGTGACCGCATGGAAATCGACGATAAGGTTATGAGAATGTTGACCGACTTACAGGGCGTACCGAAGGTTTATCTTCGCAATTCCATTCCGGTCGATGAAGCAAAAAACTACGTCGACGATTATGAAATCACTCCAGCTTATCGTTTCGAGTGCGATAAGGCCAGTGGCGGCGTAAAAGTAATAGAAGAGCCATGGACAACCAAAGACGATAATGGAAAATTGTCTTATAGCTTATTGCCTGCGCCGGTAGCCGTGGCTATGATTAAACAAATAGTTCAAGTCCTGGGATTATAAATATTATTAGTTAACTTAATAAACTAAAATCCACTCGATATGAGTGGATTTTAGTATTGACCCACACAAAATTTTTGGTGTGGGGAGTTGACAAAACAACAATCTTTGTTATAATTATTTTGGTCAGTAGACGCTGGCCACAATAGGAGGTTAGCTGAACTGACGAATTCAGAACAAACCCAGATTTACATCATCGGAGGTGCAAATGATTGTGTCGGCGGTAAACGTTTTCCGTCCCGGTGGTCCGCCCTGGACCGCGGCAGAAGCCAGGCGGCTGGCAAGAGCCTTAAATCGCGCAAGATACGTGCTTCGTGATACCGGAGCAGTGGTGATCGAAACCACCCAGAGTGGATGCGTGGTCAGTGGGGTTCTTAAGAGTCTGGAGTTACCCGGACGAGCCGAGATGATAGATCTAGCCGGCGAGGAGTACAAGGACCTTTTTGGCCCGAAGTATACCTCGACGCACATTCGGCGCGACCATGGCGATTGGTCTCTGGAAGAGCTGTCTGAACTTCGGAGACTGTTTGAGTGCCGCGCGGAGATCCACCCCACAGACCCGACGATAGCAGTCCTAAATAGGCTCGTTTGGCCGATGGCGGCCTGCAGAGCCTTAATCAAGGTGGGACTCGGCGTTGCAGATCCTATCACCGAAGCCGTAAGGCGGCTTTTTCTCCCCGAGCTTCACACTCAGCTCTTTCCGCCCTTTCCGCTCCAACCCGAAGCCTGATTCAGTTCGGCACACAGCCGGTCCACCTCCGTGGATCGGCTCTGCCTTTCAAAAAGATGTTTGAATAACTTAATAACAAAAGTAGGCGAGAGGCCTACTTTTAAATATAAATCAAAGTAATTTTATATCGGGGTGCGGATCCGCCTTCGCCAGTTGGCGAATGGCGGACGACCATACCCCCGCCTGCCATCGCCTTAATCGGGGTACTGGGAATTGAACCCAGGCTACACCCACCCCAAGGGTGCGGACTACCGTTATCCGATACCCCGGCTCAGGCAATGGCGGGCAGGTATCTCAGGGGTACGCCTGCCTGCCGGTAGGCAGGTACTACCGTTATACTACACCCCGACAACGATTTACTTTTTGTTTTTTTTCTTCAGGGTTTTAAGGCAGGAATTGCAGGCGGTAATCTTTTTGCCGTTGATTGTAGCGGTTTGTAAATTTAAAAGCTGTCGTCTTTTTGAAGCGATCATTGAATGTGAACGAGAAAAACTGGCTTTCGGCCCGCGGCCGCAGATAGGACATGTTTTAGACATAAAATGATAGAATTATTAATTAGACATTAATTAAGATTGATTTAAATTATAATAGGTTTATAATAATTTGACAAGAGCTATTATTGCATTTTAAAATGAATATATGACCACAACAGGAATTTTTATTTCATTTTTTGTTATTGTTGTTCCTTCGGCAATTTTACACGAATTTTCACATGCGTGGATGGCTTATTATTTAGGAGATGACACGGCCAAGCGCGCTGGACGATTAACGCTTAATCCTTTGCCGCATATTGATTTATTCGGGACGATTCTTCTGCCGATTGTTTTTTTATTAAGCGGCATTCCGTTTATTTTTGCTTATGCCAAGCCGGTTCCTTATAATCCCTATAATCTTCGCAATCAGCGGATCGGTCCGGCTTTAGTAGGCCTAGCCGGCCCTTTGTCTAATTTGTTGGTGGCAGTTATTTTTGGTATTTTACTTAGATTTTTACCGGTCGGCAGTTTCGTCGCTCTTTATTACATAATTTATATTAATATTTTATTGGCCGTTTTCAATTTAGTGCCGATTCCGCCACTTGACGGTTCAAAGGTTTTATATGCTTTAATGCCGGATAGTTGGATGAAGGTAAAAATATTTTTGGAACGATACGGAATTATTTTAGTTTTAATTTTTATCTTTTTTGCTTTTCAAATTATTCAGCCGATTATTTCCTTTCTATACCACTTGATTGTTGGAAGTTTTCCCCAGGGCCTTTAAGAAATTAAGACAAAGCCCTTGACTTTAAAATTGGTTTAGTTATAATAATTATCGCCTAATATTTAGTTAATAATGCTAATCTTAAAAATTATTATGCTAACCCGCCTGCCAAAGCCACCCTTTGGAAAAATGGGTGGTTTATTAAATAAATTTGAAAATATTAGAACTTAAAATTTATTGCAGATTGGCAATTGGCGGGGCAGGTCTACAGATTGCTAATAAGCTAGATTCGTGATTCGCATTATTAGCATAAGCAAGTGGATTAGCATTTTATATTTTATGCCAGGCAGTAGAAGTTTGATAGTACCTTGGTTTCGCACTACTCGGACTAATCTATTTTAAAATCATTTAAATTATTTATTTCTTAATTTGCGCCCTTAAAATCGCACTAATTAAGAAGCATTAAGCTTTCGCTATTCGGTATGCCGACAATTCATCAACTTATTAAAAAGCAACGCAGAAGTTTACGTTCAAAGTCTAAGGCCCCGGCTTTTCAGACGACTTTTAACGTTTTACGACGTAAGAGATTCCAGTTGGCCAGCGGTCGTCCTTTTTTGCGCGGTGTTTGTCTTAAGGTTACGACCATGACACCGAAAAAACCGAATTCGGCTCTGCGAAAAATCGCCCGTGTCAGATTGTCAAATGGCATGGAAGTTACTGCTTATATTCCCGGTATCGGTCATAATTTACAAGAACACTCTATTGTCATGTTGCGCGGTGGCAGAGTAAAAGACTTGCCCGGCGTGCGCTATCATGTGGTTCGTGGAGTTTACGATACAAGTGGCGTCGAAGGTAGAAAGCAGGCGAGAAGTTTGTATGGCGCCAAGCGAGGCAAAAAATAAAACAATTTTAAAATAATTAATAATTTTTGCATGCGAGGTCATCCACACATTGCCAGAAAAAAAATTCATCCCGATTCAAAATATAATAACGACAAGATCGCCAAATTTATAAATTATTTAATGGAGCGCGGCAAAAAAGTAGCAGCGCAAAAAATAGTTTATGGCGCCTTGGATATTATTAAAGAGAAGACCAAGCAAGATCCAGTTAAAATTTTTGAAAAAGCTATCACTAATATTTCGCCGATCGTCGAGGTTAAGCCCCGCCGAATCGGAGGTGCTAATTATCAGGTGCCATTTCCAGTACCCGAAAATCGCCAATTTACCTTGGCTTCCCGCTGGTTGATTAATGCGGCCGGCAATAAAAAGGGCAGGCCAATGGCTCAGAAATTAGCCGAAGAGCTTTTGGCCGCTTTAGATAATCAAGGCGACGCTATTAAAAAGAAAGAAGATATGCATCGCATGGCTGAATCTAATCGCGCTTTTGCTCACTTTGCCCGTTTTACGCGCTAATCTTAATCTCTAAATTTATTATCCTAAAATGCCCAGACAATATCCTTTAGAAAAAACTCGCAATATCGGCATTATTGCTCACATCGATGCCGGCAAAACAACCGTTAGCGAGCGCATTCTTTTTTATACCGGCAAAAAGCACAAAATAGGCGAGGTCCACTATGGCGAAGCCGAGATGGACTGGATGCCGCAAGAAAAAGAAAGAGGCATTACCATTACTGCTGCAGCCACGACTTGTTTTTGGACTACGTCGGATGGTAATCAGTGCCGAATCAATATTATTGATACACCCGGGCACATTGACTTTACTGCTGAAGTACAGCGATCGCTACGCGTCCTTGATGGCGGCGTGGTAGTTTTTGACGGTGTGGCCGGAGTGGAACCGCAATCAGAAACAGTTTTTCATCAAGCCGAAAAATTTAGAGTGCCACTCATCGCTTTCATCAATAAGATGGATCGTTTGGGTGCCAATTTTTATAATGACTTAAATTCTATTCACGAACGATTAACTCCCAATGCTCATCCGTTGCAGTTACCGATAGGCGCGGAAGCAGACTTTAAGGGAGTTATTGATTTATTTAAAAGAAAAGCTTATTTATATTTAGATGATTTAGGCAAAGAAATGAAAGAAGGAGACGTGCCGGCTGATATGAAAGAAAAAGTTGAAGAGTTTCGCCACAAATTAATCGAAGCTATTGTCGAGCAAGACGATACTTTAATGCACCAATATTTAGAGGGCACTGAACCGTCGATTGCTGATTTAAAAAAAGTTTTGCGACAAGCTGTTATTACTAATAAAATCATGCCGGTTTTAGTTGGTAGCGCTTTAAAAAATAAAGGCGTCCAATTATTATTGGACGGAGTTTGCGATTATTTACCATCTCCGGTTGACATTGCTCCAGCAGAAGGAACCGATCCGGACAGCGGCGAAAAGCTTACTCGCAAGCCCAGCGACGACGAACCGTTTTCCGCTTTAGCTTTTAAGGTTGCCACTGATCCATTCGTTGGTAAATTATGTTATTTTAGAGTTTACTCCGGTCATTTAGAATCCGGTTCTTATGTTTTTAATACTAAGTCCGGCGAAAAAGAAAGAGTAGGCCGTATCGTGCAAATGCATGCTAATCACAGAGCTGAGATACAAGATGTTTACGCCGGAGATATTGCCGCTATCGTTGGCTTGAAGTCAACCAGCACTGGCGATACACTTTGCGACCCCGACCATCCAATAGTTTTAGAATCTTTAACCTTTCCAGAGCCGGTTATTCATATGGCCGTTGAGCCAAAAACTAAAGTTGACCAAGAAAAGTTAGGTATGTCTTTGGCTAAATTAATGGAAGAAGACCCGACTTTTAGGGTTAGAACCGATGAAGAAACGGGCCAAACTATTATTGCCGGTATGGGCGAATTACATTTGGATATTATTATTGATCGTTTAAAAAGAGAATTTAAAGTAGAAGCCAACATTGGCAAGCCGCAAGTCGCTTATAAAGAAGCGATTACTAGGCCGATTGAGATCGAAGGAAAATATGTTCATCAATCCGGCGGTCGCGGGCAATATGGTCACTGCTGGTTAAGACTAACGCCGCGTGAAAGAGGCAAGGGATTTGAATTCTTGGATGAAATTAAAGGCGGCACTATTCCTCGCGAATATGTTCCGGCGGTAAAGAAGGGTGTGGAAGAGGCGATGTCTAATGGCGTTATTGCTGGTTATCCTTTAGTTGATATGGAGGTCGCCGTTTACGATGGTTCATATCACGAAGTTGACTCTTCGGAAATGGCTTTCAAAATCGCCGCACAGCGCGCTATTAAAGATGGTGTGCAGCAAGCTGGTCCTGTTTTGCTCGAACCGGTCATGAAGATAGAAGTTGTCGTGCCTGATCAATTCATGGGAGAAGTTATTGGTGACTTAAATTCTCGCCGAGCGCAAATAAATGAAACTCGCACTCGTGGACAAGTAAAATTAATAGATGCTTTTGTTCCGCTGGCTGAGATGTTCGGCTACGCCACGATTTTAAGATCGGTTACCGAAGGCCGTGGCTCATATTCCATGGAATTTTCTCATTACAATGAAGTGCCGAGAAATGTTCAGGAAAAAATCATTGGCGACAAGAAAATTTAGAGATATTAGTTATTAACAATTAAATAACATCAGCATTGACAATTAATTTTTATTGTGTATAATTTTAGGATTATTTTACATTTAATTTACTAACAAAAATTTAATCAAGACAATCGAAATATCAAGGATGTTTCGAAAGTAAAAAGAGGTTATTTATGGCAGAAAAAGCTAAATTTAATCGTAGTAAAACCCACGTTAACGTTGGTACTATTGGCCACGTTGACCACGGTAAAACTACTTTGACAGCTGCGATTTTAAAATGTTTAGGCGCGGCCGGTAAGGTTGCCGACCAGAAAGGCGTTGACCAAATTGATAATGCCCCAGAAGAAAAGGAAAGAGGTATTACTATTAATTTGGCTCACGTTGAGTATGAATCGGAAAAACGACACTATGCTCACATTGATTGTCCCGGCCATGCTGACTATATTAAGAACATGATTACTGGTGCGGCCCAGATGGACGGCACGATTTTGGTCGTGTCTGCTCCAGACGGTCCAATGCCTCAGACCAGAGAGCACATTATTTTGGCTCGTCAGGTCGGTGTGCCAGCTATCGTCGTTTTCTTAAATAAGGTTGATATGGTTGAAGATAAAGAATTGTTGGACTTAGTTAAAGAAGAAGTCCGCGATTTGTTAAAAAAATATGAATTCCCTGGCGACGAAATACCGATCATCGAGGGCTCAGCTCTTAAAGCTTTGGAGTGCGGTTGCGGCAAAGCTGACTGCAAGTGGTGTGGTCCGATTTTGAAATTAATCGAGGCCTTAGATAGCTATGTTCCAGAGCCAAAGAGAGATACCGATAAACCGTTTATTATGCCTATCGAAGACATTTTCTCCATCGAAGGCAGAGGCACAGTGGTTACCGGTAAAATCGAACGAGGTATTATTAAGGTAAACGAAGAAGTTGAGATCGTCGGCTTAAAACCAACGACCAAAACTGTCGTTACTGGCATTGAAATGTTTAGAAAGACCCTTGATGAAGGTCAAGCGGGCGACAATGCCGGTATCTTATTGCGCGGTACCAAGAAAGAAGATATTGAACGGGGTCAGGTTATTGCCAAGCCCGGTTCTATCACTCCTCACACCGATTTTGAAAGTCAAATTTACGTTCTTTCAAAAGAGGAAGGCGGCCGTCACACCCCATTCTTTAATGGTTACAAGCCGCAGTTTTATATCAGAACTACTGATGTAACCGGCGACGTGACCTTGCCGCAAGGAACTGAAATGGCTATGCCTGGTGATACTTTAAACGTCAATATTAAATTAATTAAACCAATCGCCCTTGAAGAGAAACAGAAATTCGCTATTCGTGAAGGTGGCAAGACGGTTGGCGCAGGTGTGGTCACTAAAATTAATAAGTAGTTTTGATTGCTATCTCTGCCATTCGTCATTCGCCAACCGGCGAAGGCGAAGGTGGATTGCTAAAGATTTTTATTCTTTAGCTACCTAAGCTCGCTCTTTTTATGGTTAACGAAGAAAAGACCAAAAAGAAAATCCAGATAGTTCAACCCACTAAAGAGGCTAATTATAAGCCGAGGATTCGCATTAAAGTAAAATCGTATGACCACAGGGTTATTGATGAAGCCATAAAAAATATTGTGGAAACAATAAAACGATCAGGAGCGAGCGTAGTTGGACCAATACCTTTGCCAACGGAAATAAGAAAATATACAGTATTGCGTTCGACTTTCGTCCATAAAGATTCACGCGATCAATTCGAAACCAGAGTTCACAAGCGTTTAATAGATATCGTTGACTTTACTCCAAAGACAATCGAACTCATCACGAGCTTGAATTTGCCTGCTGGAGTCGACATCGAGATTAAATCTCTATAACCTTATAATATAGTTCTTAACCAATGCGCTGGTGAAGATGATAGTTATAATTTCGGTTCGCCGAAGAATGTAGCTATCGTATCACTATGCCGAGAGGTTATTTGTAGGTCAGAAAAATTTAAGATTTAGATTCGACTTGTTCGAAAGTGATTTGTTAATCTAAATAATAAAAATCTGGCCTAAAAACCAGATTTTTGTTTATTATAATATGGCCTTTTTACTAGGTAAAAAAATTGGTTTAACGCAGATTTTTAGAAACGATGAAGTCGTTCCGGTTACTATACTTCAAGCCGGGCCGTGTTATGTTTTACAGATAAAGAACAAAGAAAAAGACGGTTATGAGGCGATTCAGATTGGTTATCAGAAGATTACTAAAGCCAAAAGAATCACCAAAGCAATGAAAGGCAAAGAATATCGCTTTATTAAGGAATTTAAACCGCAAGGAGTAGAATATAAGGTGGGCGATGAAATTAAAGTTGATATTTTCAAAACAGATCAAAAAATAAATATTAGCGGAATAACCAAGGGCCATGGATTCACGGGCGTAGTTGCTCGCCATGGCTTTCATGGTCATAATACGACTCACGGTACCAAAGATCAAGAAAGAATGCCCGGTTCAATCGGTTCAACTGCAGCTCAGCGCGTCCTCAAGGGCAGACGCATGGCTGGACGCATGGGCGCCGAGAGAGCAACAATTAAAAATTTACAAATTATCGAAATTCAGCCTGACAAAAATTTATTGCTAGTTAAAGGCGCCGTGCCGGGAGCTAATCATGGCCTTATTGAAATTAAAGCTTAAAATTTTATATGTCAATCAAAGTCGCGATTTACAGCCAAACCGGAGAAAAGACAGGGGAGATGGATTTATCTTCTGAGGTTTTTGGTGTTGAACCGAAAGCAGAATTAATTCAGCGATCGGTTGTAGCCAGCCAGGCTAATATACGCCAAGCGACCGCTCACACCAAACATAGGGGCGAGGTTCGTGGCGGCGGTAAAAAACCGTGGCAGCAAAAGGGTACAGGTCGCGCTCGAGCCGGCTCTTCCCGTTCACCACTTTGGCGCGGTGGCGGCGTAGTTTTTGGCCCGCGCAATGATAAAAATTATACGCAAAAAATCAACAAGAAAGTCCAGCGGCAGATTTTATTGATGACCTTGTCCGATAAGGTAAAAAATGATCATTTAATTATCGTTGATAATTTAGATTTTTCAAATTTAAAAACCAAAGAATTTTCTCAATTTATAAAAAAGTTGCCGATCAAAGATAAAAAATGTTTATTCTTATATCGTTCGGCCGAAAAAAACACCCATCGCATTGCTAAAAATATTAAAAATGTGCTTTCGACGGCGGTTAACAATATTAGCTTCATGAATATTTTAAATAATAATTATTTATTAGCGAGTCAGGAGGCCATTAAAGAGGTTGAAAAAAATTTAAAAAAATAGACGTAGTTTTATATGTTATTTAATAAAAAGCAAAAAAAGACAGATGCGAAGCCAAAAGAGGTTAAAGAGCAACCTCAAGAAGTTGGTGTTTCTTCGAAACAGGCCGGCCAAGTAAAGACAGCCAAGAATGTTTATAGGGTATTAATGAAGCCCATTATCACCGAAAAAGCGACTACTTTGAGCGCTTTTAATAAATATATTTTCGAGGTTGCGCCACAAACGACCAAATCAGAAGTTTATAAGGCCGTTAAAGAATTATATAATTTTAAGCCGATTGACATAAATATGCTTAAAGTAAAAGGTAAAAACGTCCGTTACGGCCGCTCGACTGGTCGAACGAAAAACTGGAAAAAAGCAATCGTGACCTTAAAAAAGGGAGATAAAATTAATTTTACCACTCACTAAAAATTATGTTAAAGTTTTATAAGCCAACTACGCCAGGACGAAGACAGACCAGTATTGTTGACACTTCGTCTTTAACCAAAAAAAGACCAGAAAAAAGTCTAACGGTTTATCTTAAAGAAAAATCAGGTCGCAATAATCAAGGGCAGGTTACTCTTCGTCATCAGGGCGGCGGTATGAAAAAACTTTATCGCCAAATAGATTTTAAACAAAATAAGTTTGATTTAGTCGCTAAAGTTATTGCAATTGAATATGATCCGAATCGCACCGCCTGGATTGCTTTGATTTGCTTTCCAGATGGAGAAAAACGATATGTCTTAGCTCCGCATGGGCTTAAAGTTGGAGATAAAATCGTCTCTTCTTTAAATAAACTAGAAGCCAAGCCGGGCAATCGCATGCCGTTAAAATATATCCCGACTAGTTATTTGGTTCACAGTATCGAATTAACGCCTGGCGAAGGAGCAAAAATAGTTCGTTCAGCTGGTTCGGGTGCTTCATTAATGACCGTTGAAGGCGGCCATGCCCAGTTAAAATTACCTTCGGGTGAAGTTCGTTTGGTCTCAGAAAATTGTTGCGCCAGCGTTGGTCAATTAAGTAATGTTGATTGGCATTTAGTTCGCTGGGGCAAGGCCGGACGCATGAGACTAAGAGGTATTCGTCCTTCGGTGCGCGGTAAGGCTATGAATCCAGTCGATCATCCGCACGGTGGCGGTGAAGGCCACCAGCCAATCGGTTTAGTCCATCCCAAGACTCCATGGGGCAAGCCAGCTTTGGGCGTAAAAACCAGAAATAGAAAGAAATGGACCAATAAATTCATTTTAAAACGACGTAAATAAAGAGTTCTTAACTTTTTTACTCGCTTCACTTGGCAATAAAAAAATAACACAAATAAAAAATTAAATTGGTAAAATTCGTTAATAATTTGTAATAAATTTACACAATACTATGAGCCGAAGTTTAAAAAAGGGCCCTTGGGTTGATCCAAAGTTGCTCAAAAAAATATCTAATAGTAAGCCGGGTACAGTCATTAACACCTGGTCGCGAGATTGTACTATTGTTCCGGAGATGATTGGTTTTACTTTTGGCGTTCATAACGGCAAAAACCACCACCCGGTTTTAGTTGTCGAAGAAATGATCGGGCACAAATTGGGAGAGTTTGCCCCGACTCGCAAATTTGTCCGCCACGGAGGCAAGATGCAGCGCGAGATAGAGGCTGCCGCTGCGCAAGCCGGCGTGGTAAAGCCAGCAGTTACAGCCGCGGCTACTCCAGCTAAGCCAGCTAAGTAAAATTTTAATTTAATAATATGGAAGTAAGAGCCATCGCCAGACATTTAAGGATTTCACCAAAAAAAATGCGCCTAGTCGTTGACGTAGTGCGTAATTTAAGCGTGACTCAAGCTGAAGATCAATTGCAATTCGTGCCGCGTCGGGGAAGCGCCTTTATTCTTAAGGTTCTTCGCTCGGCCTTAGCCAATGCCGAATATAATTTCAATTTTAAAAAAGATAATTTGTTTATTAAAAAAATAATCGTTAATGAAGGGCCGGCCCTAAAGCGCTGGATGCCCAAAGCTTTTGGTCGCGCAACTCCTCTTAAGAAAAGAAGTTCGCATTTAGAAATAATTTTAGCCGAATACAAACCAACGGCTAAAATAGAAAAAAATAAGGCAGTCGAAGCGAATAAGATTAAAACCGACGGAGAGGCCGTGGTTGAGAACGAACTCAAAGAGCGAAGAGATTCAGGCAAAAAGCACCTCATAGACGCCAAGGATAAGAAAATAAAACCCAAAAGAGCCGGAGTTAAGTCCAAAATTTTTAGTCGCAAAGCAATTTAATAAAAACAAATATTATGGGTCAGAAGATTAATCCAAAAATTTTACGCATTCCGACAACCAGAGATTGGGAAGAGAAGTGGTTTGCCAAAAAACAATCCTTTCGCCAATTCTTAAGAGAAGATATTCAAATTAGAAAATTATTAACTAAGAAGTTAAAGGGCGCTAGTGTTGATAAGACAATCATTGAACGTTCTGGTAATGCGATAAAGATTTTTATTTCTACGGCTAAGCCGGGCGTGATTATCGGCCGGGGTGGCGTTGATGCCGAAAAATTGAAAAAAGATATTCAACAAATATTATTACCGGGCCAGGTTGTTGATTTAAATATTTCCGAAGTGCCGAGTCCGTTTTTGTCAGCTCAAATAGTTTTAGAGGCCATCGTAGCTGACTTGGAAAAAAGAGTTTCTTATCGTCGAGCCATGAAACGAGCTATGGATCAAGTGAAAAAAGGCGGGGCCGGGGGCGTGAAAATTAAATTAAGCGGTCGTTTAGATGGCGTAGAAATCGCCCGTCGCGAAACTTTAACCTGGGGCAAAATGCCGCTTCATACCATTCGCGCAGATATAGATTACTCACGTGGCGCTGCCCATACAATGTATGGAGCTGTCGGAGTTAAGGTTTGGATTTATCGTGGTGAAATTTTTAATAAAATCAAAAAAGAAGTTAAAAAATAGCAAAATCCATATTTATGTTGATGCCGAAAAAAGTAAAATTTCGCAAAGTCCATAAGGGCAGAAATCGTTTTGGCGGTAAAGCGACCAGAAAGATAGAGATTGCTTTTGGCGAATATGGACTAAAGAGCTTAGAGACTAAATGGATAACGGCACGTCAAATTGAAGCTGCCCGTCGAGCTATTGTTCGTTTATTTAAAAAAGGCGGCAAAATATGGACCAGAATTTTTCCTGATAAATCTGTGACGACCAAAAGCGCTGAAGTTCCGATGGGTGGCGGTAAGGGCGCGGTTGATTATTATGTTGCTCCAATTAAAGCCGGCACTATTATGTTTGAGGTTTCTGGCGTAGACGAAGCGACGGCTAAAGAAGCCATGCGTTTGGCTGGACATAAATTGTCGGTTAAAACGAGGTTTGTTAAAAAAGAAAAATAAATATGAAAACAAAAGAATTAAGACCAAAATCAGAAATAGAATTAAAAAGAACGTTGGCCGAAGATCGAGAAAAATTACGCCAATTAAGATTTGATATTCATTTAAAACAATCAAAAAACGTGCGTGAAATTAGAAAAATTAAAAAAGAAATCGCGCGATTAATCACGCTTTTAAAAGAAAAATAAAGGGTTTCACCCTTTGTTGCCGGTGCTTCCACCATTCGCCTTCGCCAGTTGGCGAATAGCAAGGACGAAGGCGGATCGGAAAAGAAAAAAATAATTTTTTTTCTCGCTCGCTCGCTTAAAAATAAATAAATATTATGAAAAGAAGATTTCAAGGAATTGTAGTTTCTGACAAGATGGCCAAAACCATCGTGGTTGTAGTTGAAGAAATCAAACAACACTCTAAATATTTACGTCGATATAAAATTCAGAAAAAATTTAAAGTTCATGACGAGAATAAACAAGCCAAGGCGGGGGACTTGGTTATTTTCGAGGAATGCCGACCCTTAAGCAAGGGTAAAAGATGGCAATTGGTTGAAGTAGTTGTTAGTAAAAAATAATTTTGGCCATCCCATAAAAGTTGACTGCTGTCGGCTCACGGGATGCGCAAAATTGTAAGAAAGTTTATTTCTTTGTTAGTTGGCGAATCATAAATTTTAACAATTTTAGCATGATACAACATCGATCAATACTTAATTCAGCAGACAATACCGGAGCACAAAAGTTAATGTGTATCCGCGTTCACGGTGGCTATAAACGACGCTATGCTCGTTTGGGAGACGTGATTACGGTTGTCGTTAAAAGTGCTTTACCGCACAATATGGTTAAGAAAAGCGAAATTCATAAAGCCGTCATTGTCCGTACCAAAAAAGAAACCCGCCGAGCAGACGGTTCTTATATTAGATTTGACGATAACGCGGCGGTTATTATTGATCCGAAGAGCAAAGATCCTAAGGGTACGAGAATTTTTGGGCCGATCGCGCGCGAAATAAGGAATAACGGTTTTATGAAAATAATTTCTTTAGCCCCAGAAGTTCTGTAAGTGATTTTCTTGGAATTTTCAAACCAAAGGAGCAGAAAATTCTTTAGAAAATCCTTACCCCCTCACTCATTTTGCTAATTTAGTCAGCTCTATAACTATTCATCAATATAATTAAAGTAGTTTGATAAAAATTATTAGATTTTTGAGTGAAGGGGTGCTCAAAATTCTAAGAAAATTTATTCACTACGTTCTAAAATTTTAAGAATTTTGGCATATGAAAATCAAGAAAGGCGATATGATTCAAGTTTTAAGCGGCAAAGACAAGGGCAAAAAGGGCCGCGTGCTTAGAGTTTCTGCAAAAACCAATAAGGTGGTTATTGAAGGCATTAACTTATTTTTCAAACATGTTAGACCGAAAAGAGAGGGGGAGAAGGGACAGCGTATTCAAATTCCGGTTCCCTTGTATATTTCTAAGATTGCCTTTCTGTGTCCTAAATGTTTAAAACCAGCTAGAGTTGGCTATAAAACTTTAACTGACGGCTCTAAGGTTCGCTCATGCAAAAAGTGCAAAGAAATAATTTAATTTTAATAATTTATGATGGATTTAAGAACAAAATATCAGAAAGAAGTCATTCCTGGTTTGAAGGAAAAATTTGGCTTT
Organism: Patescibacteria group bacterium; assembly: GCA_028715115.1. Taxonomy (NCBI): domain Bacteria; species Patescibacteria group bacterium. The sequence goes on from JAQUSN010000001.1 coordinate 405,078, forward strand.
AAAAATAATTTAGCCGTTCCTAAATTATTAAAAATTACTTTAAACGTTGGCTTATCAAGAGCTATCAGCGAAAAAGATGGCCGTTATGCCGAGATTGTTAAAGATACTTTAAATAAGATTAGCGGTCAGAAGCCGATCGAAATTGCGGCCCGTAAATCAATTTCTGGCTTTAAGATAAGAGAAGGCCTTTTGGTTGGTATGAAGGTCACTTTAAGAGGGGGGCGAATGTATGATTTTGTTGATAAATTGGTAAATATTGTTTTGCCTCGCACTCGTGATTTTTGTGGTATTTCTGCTAAGGGCATTGATAAGTCTGGCAATTTATCATTGGGGCTGCGAGAGCATTTGGTTTTTCCGGAAATTAAAACAGAAGACGTGCAAAAGATTCATGGTCTTCAGATTACCATTACAAGTAATGCGAAAAACAGAGAACAGGGTTTAGAATTATTTAAATTATTAGGATTTCCATTTAAACTAGATTAATATGGCGACTACAGGACAAGTTCAAAAATCAAAAAGAAAATCAAAATTTAAAACACGAGTCGTGCGACGCTGTTGGCGTTGCGGTCGACGACATGGTTATATGAGAGATTTTGATATTTGCCGCATATGTTTCAGAGAGCTGGCCACTCGAGGACTTATTCCTGGCGTTCGCAAATCAAGTTGGTAATTTTAAAAAATAAAATAGGTTTTATTTAATTATGATTGATCAAATTAGCGACATGTTGACTCGCATTAGAAATGCGAATTCCGTTGGTAAACAAGAGGTGGTGTTTCCTTATTCCAAGGTAAAGTTTTCGCTTTGTAAATTATTAGAAAGAGAGAATTGGATTGCAAGCCTTGAACTAGTAGAATTATCCAAGACCGCCAAAACCACCAAAGAAACGCGAGAAAAATTTAAACAAATTAAAATAACCCTAAAATACGATAAAAATAACCAACCGCAAATTTCTTCTATCAAAAGAATCAGCCGTCCAGGGCAGCGAATTTATGTTAAAAAAGATAATATTCCGGTGGTTTTGAACGGGTTGGGCTTGGCGGTTATTTCTACGCCACAAGGGCTTATGACCAACAAAGAAGCGCGACAGAAAAAAGTCGGCGGCGAACTATTCTTTGAAATTTGGTAGATGTTTTGTTAAAAATTTAGATTCGCCATCCGTCCACTGACGGAGGCGAAGAATAAATTTTTTAGAAAATGCTTACCCCTTCACTCAAATTTTTAAATACCCGCCTGTTTCAGTAAAATTATTAAGATTTAGATATTATTTTCTATCATTGTCACAAAATAACTCGTAAATTTCGACAATTTTTGTATGTCTCGTTTAGGTAAAAAACCAATCGCCATCATTAATAACGCTCAAGTTAAAATTGAAGGCGGAGAAATAATCGTTAAGGGTCCGAAAGGAGAATTAAAATTAAATATTCATCCGGCCGTTTTGATTAAACAAGAGGGAGAAAACTTGGACATTAAGGTTAAAAACGAAAATGACAAAAAACAATTAGCTCTTTGGGGCACTTATGTTAGATTGATTAAAAACATGATGCAAGGAGTAACGATCGGTTTTGATAAAAAGCTGCAATTAATCGGTGTCGGTTTTCGCGCTCAAGTTACTGGACAAAAATTGATTTTAAATATTGGCTTTTCTCATCAAGTTGAGTATGAATTTCCTAAAAATATTACAATCAGCGTGGAAAAAGACATTATCACTATTTTTGGCGCTGATAAACAATTAGTAGGAGAAATTGCCGCTCAGATTAGAAAAATTAAAAAACCAGAGCCCTATAAAGGTTCGGGTATTCGATATTTTGGCGAAGTCGTCAAAAAGAAAGCCGGCAAGAAGGCGGTGGCTAGCGGCGGCGCTTAATCAACTATAGTTAGTATTTTATGAAGAGTTTATCCAAAATTAAACGAGAATCTTTAGCTCGCCGTCACAAAAGAGTTAGAGTAAAGATTAACGGAACGAAAGAGCGTCCTCGTTTATCGGTTTTTCGCAGTAATCAACATATTTACGCTCAACTTATTGATGATCAACATGGCAAAACATTAATGAGCGTGAGTGATTTGTCTTTTAAAAAAAATAAAAACAATAAATCAACCATGGCTAAACAAGTCGGCCAGTTAATTGCCGCTAAGGCGCTGGAAAGCAAGATAAGTCAAGTTGTTTTTGATCGCGGCGGTTATCAATATCACGGCCGCATTAAGCAATTGGCTGAAGGCGCCCGTGAAGGCGGTTTAAAATTTTAATTAAATTATTAGATAATTTTTATTAATATGATTGAGAAAAAACGTCGAAGAAGAGAAGGGCCTGAAGCGGGAGGAGAAAAGGAATTTGATCAAAGATTATTAGACTTAGCCCGCGTTACGCGCGTGACAGCTGGCGGAAAACAACTTCGTTTTCGTGCCTGTGTTGCCATTGGCGACAAAAAAGGTAGAGTCGGCATAGGTACCTCTAAGGGTCCGGACGTTTCAACTGCTATTGAAAAAGCTGTTCGTCAAGCCAAAAAAAATGTTATTAATGTTTCTATTGTTAATGAAACCATTCCTCATTGGGTAAAAGAAAAATATGGCGCAGCTTCTATCTTGCTTCGACCGGCCGGTCGCGGCAAAGGCATTATTGCCGGTAGCGTAATTCGTATTATTACTGAATTAGCCGGTATTTCTAATATTACGGCAAAAATATTAGGGTCAAATAACAAGATTGCTAATGCCAAAGCAACAATTAATGCTTTACTAAAACTTAAAAAAATGGTTTAGTTTATTTATGCCCAGTAACAAAACTTCACCAGCCCGCTAGGGCGGTCTGAAAGTTCCGTTTTTGGGCTCACTCCAATAAATTAAAAAAAATTTCATCTTCAAGCATAATAGTTTAAAGATGCCAACCGTAATTAAAATTATATTAACTTGTATTTTTAATCAATTTATTTTATTTCACCTTGACGCCTAATAATTTGGCATCTTTGTGAAGTTATTGTTACCTGGGTATGATTAATTTATCTAATTTGAAAAAATATTCCGGACAAAAGAAAAAAGCCAAACGATTAGGCCGAGGCACTTCTTCTGGTCAAGGCACTTATTCTGGCAAAGGACAGAAAGGGCAACGATCTCGCAGTGGCGGTCGCCGCGGATTGAAGCTCAGGGGCATTCGTTTGGTGATTAAGAGATTTCCTAAAAATGGTGGTTTTCGCAGTTTAAGAAAACGTTTAGTTGTCATCAACTTAAAAACCATTGAAAATAAATTCTCCAGCGGTGATTTGGTTAACGCAGAAAAATTATTTAAATTAGGACTGATTAATTCACCTAAGGAAAAAATAAAAGTTTTAGGTTCTGGTAAATTAACTAAAAAATTTATTATTATTGCCAATGCTTTCTCTGCCCTGGCAAAAGAATCTATTATCAAAGCCGGAGGAGAGGTAAAGCTTGTCGAGAGAGTGAACTCAAGGAAATAAAATTCAAATAAAACATCGTTGTTCTAATTGTTCAATGTTTATACTTTTATGAAGAATCCTTTTTCCAAGATGCAGTTAATGGCGCCCAAACATATCGTTTTAATAATCATAATCGTTATTTTGGTTGTTGCTACTTTATTGCTTCAAAAGATCGGTTTATTTGTACATTAAACGAGCAATAATATTTGAAAAAATTATTTAGCTATTTTTATGTGGAAAAAAATCAGAGAAATTTGGCAATTTAAGGATTTACGTAACAATATTTTGTTTGTTGTGGCTATGTTGATAATTTTTCGCGTAGCCGCTCATATTCCCATACCGGGCATTAATCTTGCCGCTTTAAATGATTTATTCGCCAGAAACCAGATTTTAGGACTAGTTAACGTTCTGTCTGGTGGAGCTATGGCGAATTTTTCTGTTATTGCCATGGGTGTCGGTCCTTACATTACTGCATCGATTATTATGCAACTTTTAACCATGATTATCCCCAAGCTCGAAGAACTTTCCAAAGAGGGCTCAAGTGGCCATCAAAAAATAAATCAATATTCGCGTATTTTAACTGTTCCTTTGGCCATGATTCAGTCATACAGTATGATTAGGCTGTTTAATAGTTCTGGCCAGATTTTTACCAACTTTACGCCAATGAGTATTATAACTACTATTATAGTTATGACTGGTGGCACGGTTTTTTTGATGTGGCTGGGTGAATTGATTTCAGAAAAGAAAGTTGGTAACGGCATTTCGCTCATTATCTTTGCTGGTATCGTGGAAAGGATTCCGTCATCTTTGCAACATTTTATTGTTACTTTTACCACCACTCAATTAACCAGCTTATTAGTTTTCGTAGTTTTAGGCGTAATAACCATTGCTGGCGTAGTTTTGTTGACCGAGGGTCAACGCAATATCCCAGTTTCTTTTGCTCGCCGAATTCGCGGAAATAAAATGTATGGTGGCACAGATACATATTTGCCGGTTAGAGTAAATCAGGCCGGAATGATCCCGATTATTTTCGCCATTTCTATAGTTCTGTTGCCATCTTTGGCTGGTCAATTTATGCAGCGTTCTGCGATTGGTTGGGTGGCGAGCCTGGGCGGTCATTTTATTACTATTTTTCAAAATCAAATAGTTTACGGCATTGTTTATTTTGTTTTGGTTGTGGCTTTTACCTATTTTTATACCACTATTGTTTTCCATCCTCGTCAAATCGCAGAAAATTTGCAAAAGCAGGGTGGCTTTGTGCCCGGTATTCGTCCCGGAGAATCGACCGTAACTTTTTTGGGCCAAGTGAGTAATCGTATTATGTTAGCCGGCGCTTTGTCATTAGGCATAATCGCCGTCTTGCCCCTAATTACGCAAGGTGCTTTAAAGGTTTCCGCTTTTACCGTTGGCGGTGCTAGTTTGTTAATCGTCGTCAGTGTTGTTCTAGAAACCATGAAACAGATTGAATCACAACTTGCTATGCGTGAATACGAAGCATAATTTTGATAATATGAATGAGCAAGAAAAGCAAAAAATCGGCAAATTAAAAATAGCTTTTATCGGTCGCCCGGGAACAGGTAAGGGAACGCAGACCGAAATTTTACATCAAGAAACTGGTTTAGTTCTTATTCCTTCGCCAGGAGACATTTATCGCGATCCGGAATTTCGCAAAACTCCACTCGGTAAAGAAATAGGCGAAGGGGTTGATAAGGGCATTTTTGCGCCCAACGAAGTAACCAACCAAATAATGAAAGATAAAATATCCGCCTTGACCAATAATAATCAGGTGGGTTTTATTTCTGAAGGTTATCCGCGCACTTTACCGCAGGCTGAATTTGCCGAGAAAGAAATTGGCATTAATTGGATGATTAATCTTGAGGTGCCGGAGAGTCGATTAATGGAAAGGTTGTCTCGGCGCCGAGTTTGCCCAAAATGTAAAACCAACTTTAATTTTGCCACCAATCCGCCCAAAAACGGCAATTTATGCGATATTTGCCAGGTTGAATTAGTCCTAAGAGATGACGATAAGTTAGAAAATATTAAACATAGATTTGTTGTTTATCACGAGACTGCCGAACCGACCATTGAATTTTATCGCCAGAGGAATAAAATTATTGATATTAATGGCGATCGTCCAGTAGAAGATGTGGCGAAAAGCGTACTTGAATCCTTGTTGAATAAAATAAATTAATATTTGAGTATCCTATCCGGGGATGTATAATAGGTTACCCTTCCTAACGTCGGGGTACTCAAATTTGTAAGAACTTTACTTCGCTATAAGATAGTTCGTAAATTTCAACAAATTTGGTATGATTTCTATCAAAACCAAAGAAGAAATAAAAACGATGCGCCAGGCCGCTAGGCACCTGGCGCAAGTTTTAGATTTGGTGGTTAGGGCGGTTAAGCCAGACGTTTCCACTTGGGAACTCGATCAATTAGCCGAACAACTAATTTTAAATTTGGGCGCCGAGCCGGCGTTTAAAGATTATTGTCCAGATAATCGTTCCGGCTATCCGGCGACACTTTGCGTTTCTATTAATCAAGAAGTAGTTCATGGCATTCCTAAAAAGGATAGAATCATTAAGGAAGGCGACGTTGTCGGCATTGATTGCGGTGTAAAATTAAATGGTTATTATTCTGATATGGCCATTACGGTTGGAGTAGGTAAGATTAAATCGGAATATAAAAAGTTATTAGATGTGACTAAAAAATCTTTGGAACTCGGGATTAAAAAAGTAAAAGAAGGAGTTTACCTTGGAGACGTTTCGTCAACCATACAAAATTACATAGAAAAAAATGGTTTTAGCGTAGTTAGAAATTTATGCGGACATGGCATTGGTAGAAATCTTCATGAAGAACCGAGCATCTTTAATTTTGGCAAACCAAAAACAGGTCCGATTTTAAAAGCTGGTATGACTTTGGCGATTGAGCCGATGGTTAATCTCGGTGATTTCAAGGTTAAAACGGCTGACGACGGTTGGACCATTGAAACGGTTGACGGTAAATATTCGGCCCACTTCGAGCACACTGTTTTAGTGACTAAAAACGGCGCAGAAATTTTGACAAAATAAAATTTTGTGTTATAATATTTATATAGATCGCGGGGTAGAGCAGCCCGGCAGCTCGCCAGGCCCATAACCTGGAGGTCGTGGGTTCAAATCCCACCCCCGCAACCAATTTTAATTTAAGCTGTGGCAGGGTAGCTCAGTGGTAGAGCACACGCTTCATAAGCGTGTCGTCGTGGGTTCGATCCCCACCCCTGCTATAGAAAAAGTCGCCCTATTCGGGTGACTTTTTCGTATACTTAAATTTTATGGTGCCGCTGGTGGGAGTCGAACCCACAATTCCGTAAGGAAACACGATTTTGAGTTCCGCCAGTTGGCGGACAGGCGTGCTTTAATGGTGGGCATGGAGGGAGTTGAACCCTCAAGGTCGTAAGACCATACGATTTTGAGTCGTACGCGTATGCCAGTTCCGCCACATGCCCACATTGATTCTTCAGTATGCCAGCTTGCCCCGTAAAACAGCAGCTGTTTTTATTTGGGGTTCCGCCACAGCGGCCTATTTATGGGCAGATATTTCATTATAGATTAAAAATTTTCCTTGTCAAGTCGCTATTTTGTATTATAATTTAACCATATGATTATCTCGGTTGTGAATCAGAAAGGAGGGGTGGGTAAGACCACCACGGTTATAAATTTAGCTGCGGCTGTTGCTGATTTTGGTAAACGAGTCTTACTGGTTGATCTTGATCCGCAAGGCAATAGCAGCTCGGGTTTAGGCGTCGAAGATCGCACCAAGGGAATTTACGAGCTTTTGAGCGAGCAAATTCCGGCTCATGAAGGTATTAAGCAGGTCAAAGAAAATCTTTTTGTCATTCCGGCTAATCAGAATCTGGCTGGAGCAAATATCGAATTAGTTAATCTGCCAGATCGGGAAAAATTTTTAACGAAGACTTTAAATAATTTACCGGAAAAATTTGATTATATTTTTATTGACAATCCGCCCTCACTCGGGCTTTTAACGGTTAATAGTTTAGTCGCGGCCGACAAAGTTCTTATTCCGGTTCAAGCAGAATATTACGCGCTTGAGGGGTTGGGTCAACTTTTAAATACGGTTGATTTAATTAAACAAAGCCTTCGGCCCGACCTGAGAATTTTAGGGGCGATTGTCACTATGTATGACGAGAAGATTGACCTGGCGCGCGAAGTTTGGCATGAACTTTATAAAAGTTTTCCGTATAAAATTTTTCGCACCGTTATCCCGCGCGACATAAAATTAGCCGAAGCGCCAAGCTTTGGTAAAAACATTTTACAATATGCGCCCAAATCAAAAAGCGCCAAGGCTTACCAAAGATTAGCCAAAGAATTTTTACATCATCACGAAAAATAAAATTTATTTAATATTTTTATGTCATTAGGAAGGGGGCTGGGAGCTTTGATTCCCACTTCAACCGGACAAGTTCCGCAACAAATCGTTCAGAAAATCACCCAAGAAACATTACAACAAACCGGTGAGCAGATTTTTAATATTCCTTTAAATCAGATTGAAGCTAATCCTAATCAGCCGCGTAAAATTTTTTCTCGTCTGGAGATGGAAGAATTAGCCAATTCCATTCGCGAATATGGCATTATTCAGCCGTTAATTTTAACAAAAACCGCTTTTGATAAATATGAGATCGTGGCCGGCGAACGCAGATGGCGGGCAGCTCAAATTTTAGAACTTAAAACCGTGCCCGCTATTGTGCGTACTATGGGAGAAATGGAAAAGTTCGAAATTTCTCTTTTGGAGAACATTCAACGCCAGGACCTAAACCCCATGGAGCGCTCCAGGGCTTATCAGCGCCTAACTGATGAGTTTGGCTTAAATCAAGAACAAATTGCTATAAAATTAGGGAAGGCCAGGGCTACCATTGCCAACACCTTACGTCTTCTAATCTTGCCGGAATCAGTTCAGCAGGCGATAGAGCAAGGCCGGATTACCGAAGGTCATGCTAAGGTTTTGTTGTCATTGGAAGACGGGCAAAAACAGGAAATGTTTTTAAAAAGAATTTTGGGTCTAGGGTTGACGGTTCGTGAAACGGAAGATTTGTTGAAGGGCCAAAAGCCGAAAAAAATATACTCGTCAGACCCAGCCTTATTAGCCAAAGAAAAATCTTTGTCGACCGCCTTAAATTTAAAAGTGAAAATTAAAAAAAATCAAAAGGGCGGCAAGGTGATCATTAAATTCTATTCCGACGAAGACCTGGATAATTTAATTGATAAGCTTGGTCAAAATGGTTAATGATAATTTTAAAACTATTATCGTCGTTCCGGCCTATAATGAAGCGATAATTTTAGAGAAAGTATTATCGGAATTAGTTAATTATTTCAATCCGCAGCAAATTGTAGTAGTCGATGACGGCTCTTCAGATGAAACTTATTTGATTGCTCAAAAATTAGGCGCGCACGCCTTGCAGCACTCGATTAATCGCGGAGCAGGAGCGGCTACAAAAACCGGCATTGTTTACGCCTTTAATTACTTACAGGCCGATGCCATAGTTACTTTTGATGCTGATGGTCAGCATGACCATCGCGATGTGCAAAATTTAATTCAACCGATAGCGGAGAGGAGGGCTGATGTAGTTATCGGTTCTCGTTTTTTAATAAAACAAGATATACCATTATTAAGAATCGTTGCCAACTGGTTGGCCAACCTTTTTACCTTTTTATTATTCGGCCTGTGGGTTTCTGATTCGCAGACCGGCTTTAAGGCTATTTCTCGTTTGGCCTGGGATAAAATAGAGATACATGGCGATCGCTTTGAATTTTGCTCTGAAATAGTGGCGGAAATTAAAAAAAATAAATTAAAATACGTAGAAATCCCTGTTAAAGTTTATTATTCCAAATATTCGCAATCAAAGGGGCAAAATTTTTTTGTCGGCTTTAAAACTTTAATTAGAATAATCGTTAATTCTTTATCAAAGTAATTATGAAGGTGGTTATCACCGGCGGCGCCGGATTTGTCGGAAAAAATTTAATCAGAGTTATGCTTAACAGCGGTTTTAGTCCGTCTGATTTATTTGTTATTGATAAAAATAAAACTAATTTAAATTTTGTTAAAAATTTGGGGGTTAAAACCATTTTGGCGGACTTGGCCGATCAAGGTGAATGGAGCAAGGGTTTTCACGGTCAAGATTTGGTGATAAGCTTACACGCCCAGATTTCCGGCCCTAATTATGAGGATTTTAAAAGAAACAACATCGATGCTACGCAAAACGTTATTGAAGCAGCCAAATCGGCCGGTATTGATAAAATTGTTCATTTTAGTTCGGCGGCTGTATTGTCAATTCGCCAAGATTTTTACGCCACTTCCAAAAAAGCCGGCGAAGAGCTGGTGAAAAACAGCGGCTTAAAATACGTAGCTATTCAGCCGTCCCTAATGTATGGACCGCTAGATAATAAAAATATTGGTTGGTTAATCAAATTTGCCCGTTCTTGTCCCGTTTTTCCTATTCCCGGTAATGGTCGCTATCCGCGCCAGCCGATTTATATCGATGACATGGCTCATTTAGTAATTGGATTTATAAAGAATTTTCCAATCGAAAATAAAGTTTACAGTATTAATGGTCAACAAATTATTAATTTTAAAGAAATGATCGCTACGGTTTTGAAAGAAATGGGTGGTTGGCGAGCAGCGGTTTATATACCCTTACCTATCTTTTTATTTCTGGTGAAAATTTATGATATTTTATTTAAATCTCCGTTTACGCCCGATCAAATAAAATCTTTGACCTCTGGCGATGTTTTTCCAGATTATCCTTGGTGGCAGGAATTTAACATCAAAATGACATCATTTCGAGATGGTGTTAAAACAATGTTGAGTAAATAAACAGAGGGATTGACTTTTGGCTATTTTTTGCTATAATATTAAATATAATTAAATAAATTAAATTTTATTAATATGGGACCAGAAAAATTACAAGAAATTAAAAAACCCGATCTTTCAATTAGTCGGGGATTCAGGACTGTTGACGAAGAGGTCGCTGCCCTAAATGAATTCTTCAGCGGTAAGGCGGTTGATTTTTATGCTCGTTATGGAAATGCCGGCCTTAAAGCAAAAGAAGAAGAAATGGCCGAGCGCTTGGGAACGGATAATGTTTTGTTATATAATAGCGGAATGTCGGCTATTACTTCGGTTATTGAAAATTTAAAGCTAGCCAGTGGTGACGTTATTTTATATAGCCCTTACGTTTATGGCCAAACAAAAACCTATATCGAAAGTTTACGTGACTTGGGTATTCGTTGTATCTCTATTGATCCCGGTAATCGCGAAGAACTCGATGAGTTAATTAAAGAGCATCGTCCACGGGCGGTTTTCGCCGAAACTATGGCTAATGATCCTGAGATGCAAGCCCTCGACACTCAGGCGCTGATTGCTACGGCCGAGGAAATGAATAATAAATTTAAGCCCCAGACATTTGACGAGGCTTTGGCTGATCGCTTAGCTAAGACGGCCTGGATAGATGGCTGGTTAGATATGGTAGCACCCGACCATGATAAAAGAGAATCACTTTTAAAGGCTTTGGTTGGGTTCTTCAAAGAAGCACAGGAAAAAATTGCACAGAATAAATCAGTAATGGGTATCAAAGGCTTAGTCGATAATTTAAAAAAGGCCGGAATAGGCGTTGATAAATATGACTTATCTCAATTAGTAATGATTATCCAGCGCTCCTGGGATTCTTCAAGACAAAAACCGTTAACTTTAATTCTCGATAATACCATTCCCACCGAGAGCGTTAAGGACATGGGAGCCGAGATAAAAAAGGCGCCTAAAAACGTACCAATTATCGTTGTTGACTCTGGAACGAAATTTATGGCGCAGGATCAGGCAACCTTAGGTATTGTTTATTCTAATGATTCCAAAATAATGCAAGAATTAGAAACCTGGAGAGCCGTAGACGGGGGATATATACCTCCATCTGCCGTTGAACAAATACCTAATTTAAGTAAAGAAGAGTTTGATAAACGCAATCGCCGTATTATTGCCAATGCCAAGAGGTTGGCTGAGGCGTTTGCTTCGGTGGTTGGTCATGGTGATATAGCTGTCGTTAGCCACCCGAATCTGCCCGGTCATCGCAGTTATGATTATGTTAATCAACATATGCCAGATGGTTCTGTGGCGGTTTTTTATATTGAATGCGCCAAACCGGCCATTGAAGTGTGCCGTAAATTAGAGAAAATGGGCATGGTTGATAAGATAGAATACGGCGGTAGCTTTGCTTTCGAGAAAACTCGCTTTGGAATTTTTAATCCCGACGGCACTAGTTTAAGAATTGCAGCTGGTGATGAATCGCCGGATAAAATAGAAGAAATTTGCAAAATCATCGAATCGTTATAATAATCATCATATGAATTTAATATAAAGCAGGTGAATTTTGCACCTGCTTTATATATTTTAAAAAATAAATTTGATTTTATGTCGAAGAAAACATTTATCACGCAAAAACAATATTGGACTAAAGTGGCAGCTGATTGGCAATTAAAGGGTGATCCATCTAGACCGAGCCGTGATACGGTAAGGTTATATAACAAATTTATGGCAGAGGCCCTGGGAACGTCGCTAGGGAAAAAAGTGGTGGTAATGGGAGCAACGCCTGAAATTAGGGATATGCTTTATAAATATTATTTTTTAAATAGAATTAAAGTGGTTTGTGCAGAGTGGCTCCCAGAAATGTATTATGGTATGACCGAACTTGTTAATCATAAAATTCCCGGGGAAAAATTCGTTAAAACAAATTGGCTTAAAATGGGATTTCCCAATAAAAGTATTGATGTATTTATTGCCGATTTGATTTTTGGCAATATTATTGACTTACCGAGTAAGGATTTATTGTTAAGTAAAATGAATCAAAAACTTAAAAAGGGCGGTTATTTCATCCTTCGCCATTGTTATGTCGTTCCAAAAAACAAAGTAGTTAATGTCAAAAAACATCTTTTTAATATATCAAAAGACGTTTTGACAGAAAAAAGAACCATAAAACAGGTGGCAACTAGCTTTTGGACCGACCTAGTAATCGGTTCATGGTTTGAAAATAAAGAGAATAAGCTTTCTCTTTATTATTATAAAAAAGATATTCAAGATCTAAAAAAATATTTTTCTCGCAAAGGGTTATCCTATCAAGCCAGAGCGGCAAAATTAGTCTTCGATTATTTTCTGTTTTTGGCAAAAGATCATATTGCTAGAAAATTTTGGGTTCATTATCCCAGGCCAATAGAAGAAAAATTAATTAAAAAATATTTTGTCATAAAAAAAACATCATTTCCCCAAGATTATGAGGCTAAAATAAGCGAACCGATTTATTTATTACAAAAAAGAGAATTAAAAAAATAGGTATATGTCGAAAAAGCAATATAATCCTATTTGGGAAAGGCAGCGAGCCGATTGGTGGGCTTATTTTTGGGGCGGTGCGAAAGCTCCCTGGCGGCCGACCAAAAAAGAGGTTTTATTTTTTAAGAATTTTATAAAAAGATTATTAAAGGAAAGAGAGCGTCTTGAAATTTTAATTTTAGGCTCGACCCCAGAGTTTAGGGATATGCTTTTTGGGATGCGTGGGGTAAAGGTAACCCTGATTGATTTAAATTTAACTGCCAAAAAGGGTATGGATAAATTATGCCGGGCTAGCAATAAAAGAGAGAAGTTGGTAATGGGCGATTGGCTCAAAATGAATCATTTATTTCCGTTTCATTATTTCGATGTCATCGTAAACGATGAGGGGTTTGAAAATATTGACGTTAAAAAACATACCTTATTATTTAAAAATATTCATGATATTTTAAAAAGAGATGGATATTTTCTTTCCGGCCGAGCTTGTCTAGAGCCGCTTCGTAAAACACGCATAACCTTTAAACAATTTTTTGCTAAATATAAAAAAGATCCGCATTTTTTCCATAATTTTTATAACCGTCTGTGGTACTTATATCGACTTATTTTTTCTCCTGAAATACGAGTTTATGATTACAAAAAACAAGGCGGAAAACTGGGTCGTTTAGCCACAGAAGTGGTTAAAAAAGCCGCTCAGGAAAAAATTTATGATATTAAATATTTAAATTGGGATCATCGGATAGATTATCGCGACCCCTCTATTCGGAATTATATGGAAGTTGATATTTGCAGTTGGAAGAGATTAAAAAAAATGATTACCAAATATTTCATAATTCAAGAAACTTATCAAGATTTATTTCATCCGGTTATGAAGCAAAAGTATAATTTTATTTTGAGCCCCAAAAATTAATCTTTATGAAGAAAAGGATTATTAAACCAGAGCCAAAAGGATGGCAAAAAATTCAGCAAGCTTGGCAAAAAATGACCTCTCCCTCCAGGCCATCATTAGGCGATATGAAGATTTATAATGATTTCATGGCCGCGGTTCTTAATAAATGCGCCCATGGTAGGGTTTTGATATTAGGCGCTACTCCGGAATTGAGGAATTTGGTTATGAAACGAGCCTTATCTCGGAGAATAGACCTTTATTTATTAGATTTAAATCAGGACATGATCCGCGCGATGGACCAATTTATAGAGATAAAAAATGTAGTCCAGAAAAAAATAATAGGGGGTTGGCTAAGCATGCCGTTTAAAAATGAATATTTTGACGTGGTGTTGGGCGATGAGGTTCTAATTAACGTTGACCAAGAAGATAGAGAAAAATTATTATTAGAAATATCTCGCGTTTTAAAGAAGCGAGGAGCCTTTATTACTAGGGCTTCTCACGTAAATCCGCAAGCCCGAACATTTACGGTCCGTAAATCGTTTGACAAATATACTAATCTTTATTTACAAAACAAATTAACCTTTAATCAGGTTTTGAATTACCTATTTGAAGAAATGTTTGAGCTAAGTTATTTTAAAAATAAAAAAAAGTTTTTGTTAATTAAAACATTATTGCCAGAATGCCTGAAAGAGGCGAGATCGTCCAAACCATTGAAAAAATTTATTATTAATTCGTTCATCCGAGAATATAAGGCCTTATTTAATCAATGCTGGTCGTGGGAGTTAAAATCAGCGCAAATCAAAAGATTTAAAAAGTATTTTTTGATTAAAAAAATTAAATCGGCAAATGATTATTGGTATGCCCATATTTTGCCGATTTATTTATTAATTAAAAATTAACTTTATGGAAAATAAAAGAATAGAAATGAAAAGCAGCTGGAAGACAATGGCCCATTTATGGGCTAGCTATGCGCCGCCGGCTAAACCTTCGCCAATAGAGATTAATTTTTTCGAACAATATCTTAAAAAGATGCTTAAAAAAAACAAAAGCCTTAAGGCGCTGGTCTTAGGCTCTACGCCGGAATTTCGCGATTTGTTAGCTAAATACAAAGTAGACACGACTGTAGTCGACAATAATCCGATTTATATTAAGGCCATGGCGCAATTGACAAAACGACACAATCCCAAAGAAAGGACCATTATTTCTGATTGGTTGACGATGTCATTTAAGCCCAATACCTTTGATCTTGTTTTAAGTGATTCAGCCCAAGATAACATTAAATTCAGCGAATTTTTTAAATTATTAAATTTATTGTATAAAATTTTAAAACCAACTGGTTGTTGGTTTTTTGGGGCGATTTGCGGTCGCAAAGACGCTCAGATAAGTTTTACTAAATACGTCGATCTTTATCGGGAAACCCCCGGTCATTTTAGAGATTTTAGAAATAAAACTTATCGTTATTTTCAGCTTTGTTTTAATCGAGAATTTTATAATACTAAAACTAAGAAATTCAATTTTAAGATTGTTGACACAAAGGTGACAAACTTAGTGGCCAAGAAAAAATTGTCTCCGTCAGCTTTAAAATATTTGTGTTTTAATTTGGGGGATTACCGACAGACAACGCTGACGCAAAATGTGTTTGAAAAGATATTGACTAAGAATTTTAAAATTTTAGCGACCAAGAGAGATAATAGTCATATTGTAATGAAAAATAAATGGGCGGCAATTTTAGGGTCTAAGAAATCATAATTATATGGCAAAAATAAAAGAATTACCTTGGAACGAGCAATTTGCGATTGCTTGGGCAAAAATGGCACCACCTGCTCGTCCCAGTCAAACCGAACAGAGATTTTACGAAAAGATAATCAAACAAGTCATAAAGGATAATAAAAATCCCAGAATTTTGATTTTAGGTTCAACTCCAGAATTCAGAGATATTCTACTTAGAAATAAAGTTAAACCAATCTGCTGCGATATTAATCGGGACGTTTTTAAATCGCTGACTAGAATTATGCGTCGGCGAGGCGTTGAAACCTTTATCTTGTCCGATTGGATTAAGCTTAAAACAAAAGCTAGGTTTGATTTAGTTTTGGGCCATCAGGTTATTAATATGCTTTCGCCGGTTAAGCAGGCTGTCTTTTTCAAACAGATTTATCGGCACCTTAAACCAGGCGGACTATTCATTACTTCTGTGGTAATTAGAGCGAACGACCGAGCTATTTCTCTATTAAGTGGCTTTAAGCGTTATCGTAAGTTTAAAACAATTAATATTCGTGACGCTTTTTCGACTATTCATCCCGACCTGCTTCTGGCGATTAGCGGGCATACTGGCACTTATTCGCCCACGCAATGCTTGAAAATTGTAGATCAACTTTATCGAGGGAGCGAAATTAGTAAAAAAGAGCGGGATATCTATTTTAAAATTATGCCGTCAAATGATTTGAAGGTTTATATACCAAATCAAAAATCTATTGAGGCATTAATAAAAAAATATCTTAAAATTTTGCTGATTTACCACTATCCGACTAAATATTATAATTCAAAACATTGGCCGGTCTATTTATTAAGAAAAAGATAATTTATGAGAATTTTAACTCACTTACAAGGGTTTTTAAGGCTACAATGGGCAAAACAACGTCCGCCGCTTATTCCTTCTGTTGATGAATGTAAAATTATTAAAAATTTCATCAAAAAGGAAGTATATAATTCCAATAAAATATTAAAGATTCTTATCTTGGGTTCAACTCCGCGATTTAGAGATTTAGCCCACTCTTTTAAGAGCGAAGTAACTTGCGCTGATATGAATATAGACATGTTGCCAGCCATGGCTGCCTTAATGACCAATCCCCGGGCGGCCGAGAAAGAGGTTTGGGTTCGTGCCAATTGGCTACAAATGCCGCTTCGGAATAACTATTATGATATAGTCTTGGGCGATTGGGTTATTAGTAATTTACCATTAAAATTGCAATCAGTATTTTTTAAGAAAATTTCTTTGCTTATAAGGTCGGGCGGCCATTTTATCACTCGAGCATCATTATATTCGGGCGATTTAGTGCCATTCGAAAAAGCTTTGAAATTATGGTTATCTGGCAAATGGGACAATTCGCATTTAATGATGTCAGCAGCTCATCTGGACTTTAATCCACACACCTATCAGTCGCACAGTGCAAGGTTTAGAGTTAAGGGAGCTCAGGCGATTAGTAAGTTAATGTGGCAGGAAAAGAATAAACAAAATAAATCCAAATTAAAGCAAGCTATTAAAGTCCTGAAAGAATGGTTGCCAACTGGAATGACCTGGATTTATACTCCTAAAAATGTTTTAGAATTAATAATTGAAAAATATTTTCAAATTAAAAAAATTGATTATGCCCGAGATCATTATTTAGCCCAAGCTTGCCCGATCTATTTTTTAAGAAAAAGATAATTAAAATACTATGGCAAAAACCAAAAAGGTGATTAACAAAAAACCATTTCAAGCCTTTGCGGCGCGTTGGGCGAAAACTTTGCCGCCGGCTCGGCCAGCCAAGGAAGATATAATGGCTTATCGGAAATTATTTAATCAATATAAGAGTAAAACCGGCAAAACCAAATTATTAATTTTGGGAGCCACTCCAGAATTACGAGATTTAGCGGCCAGTCTTAAATTTGACGTAACTGTTGCTGATTTTAACATTGAAATGATTAAGGCTTTAACGCCATTGCGTAAAACGAAAAGCAAAGAAAAATTTGTTATTAGTTGGTGGCAGAAGATTCCAGTTAAAGATCATTATGATATTATTACGGGCGATGTAGCGGTAAACATGCTCGATAAAAAAGATATCCCCGTGCTATTAAAAAGAATCAAGGATCTGTTGGTGCCTGGCGGATATTTTATTCATCGCGATGCAGTTTATAATCCCGAGAAGAAATTAAAGGCTAGATGGATTATCAATGCTTGGCGAAATAAAAAGATAGACATCGGAGACTTTCGTTGGTTAATTGAAATGCATTCAGAATTTAAGTCTTATGATGTTAAAACCGGCGTGGATAGCAAAACGGTGCTTTATAATAATATTCATAAGATGTGCGAACAAGGGTTATTAACCAAAAAAGAGCTAGATAAATTCGGCGTGTTTAATGATAATGTTAGAATTACGATTTTAACCAAATCAGGTTGGCATAAATTATATTCCAAATTTTTTAGGCCAATTAAATGCGCCTGCCCTGGAGGTCATATGTTTTGCGCTGATTTGCCAATTTGCGTTTATAAAAATAAATAATATGAAAAAAAATTATATTCGTCAAAAACCAAAAAACATTAAAGTCTGGAGTAAAATAGCCTGCGGCTATTCTAAGTTAGTCGTTCCCAACCGTCCCAGCGACCATGATTGCGCTAATTATGCTCATTATATCTATAAAATTTTGAAGGATGTAAATAATCCTAAAATTATGCTGATGGGCTCAACGCCAGAACTGCGTAGCATTTTATATACTTATACTTTTAAGAAAAAGGCACAAATTTTTACGGTTGATTTATCGGCGGATATGCATCAAGCGATGAGAGAATTCGTTGTGCCGGCCACTAAGCCCGAATTAAAAGAAGAGTTTTTTTGCGGTTCTTGGTTAAAAACAAATTTTCCTGATAACTTTTTTGATCTAGTTGTAGGCGATGAAGTGATTTGCAATGTTTGCGCCGATCAACATCAAAATTTATTTGCCGAAATCAACCGCATTTTAAAAAATGGCGGCCATTGGGTAACGCGACATAATTTTTATCTGGCAGAAAATGTCAAACAATCTCCCAAAAGCATAATTTTAAATATCGTGGATAATATTAATGACGGAAAATACACTTTTCAATACAGTATAAACATTCTTTATTTACTTTTATTTTATCGTTTAGTTATCGATCAAGCTCAACATTGTGTCAATGTAAGTGATGAAATTAAAGTAATCAAAAAAATATTACCAAACATTTCAAATATTAAGCAGCGTCAAACACTGAAGGAATTATTAAGAGTATTTGAAAAATACTTCGGAAGCTATAAAAATTATTATTGGTATGTTTTGTCGAAACAGGAAAGCTTAAAAGAATTGAAGGATTATTTTCAATTTAAAGGAGAGTTATATGCGAAAGATTATCTGACGGTTCGTCATTCACCAATTTGGTTATTAAAGAAAAAATAATTTGTTAAATATTATTATGAAAAAAACAAATTCAATTTCTTGGCATACTAGTGTTGCTGAACGTTGGAAAATTTATGATTCACCGGCACGGCCATCGAAAGGCGAGTGTCAGATAATTCAGGAATTTATCAATAGTCATAAAAAAAATCCAAAAATCTTAATCTTAGGTTCTACGCCTGAATTTAGAGATTTGGCGCACAATCTTCGAGCTGAAATAACTTGCGTAGATGCTAGTTTAGAAATGTTAATAGGCATGTCGGAATTAATGAAACATAAGAATCTAGTTAATCAAGAAATTTGGTTCAGATCCAATTGGTTAACCATGCCCGTAACAGAAAATTATTACGATTTTGTCCTGGGCGATCTGGTGGTGACCAATTTACCCTTGCAGCTTCAGCCGGTTTTTTTGAAAAAGATTAAGAGTATTTTGAAACCCGGCGGATATTTTATTACCCGCGACTGGTGGCCACCTATCGTAAAGTCGTCTCTTGAATCTGCCATTGACAGATTAAGTAAGCGAGGTATTAACAAAAAAAGTATTAATATTTTGACCTGGGATTTATTAAATTTGTCCTACAATTATCAGAAAAAAATTGCTACGACCGACGAAATGTATCGCCTAGTTAAGGATTTAAGGCAGAAGGGAAAAGATCAAAAAAAGAAAAAATGGCTATCGACATTAATGAAACATGTCGTTTATAACTATCCATTGGGCAAAACCTGGTTTGTTAAGATGAGACCGGAAGCCGAAAAAACTTTTAGTAAATATTTTCAAATTAAATCGGTTCAGTGTACTAAAGATCATTGTCGAGCCGATCAATGCCCGATATATTTTCTTAAAAAATCATGATAAATAAAGCAATATCACAGCACCAGTCTTGGGCTTATTTATCTAATACGTGGAGCAAGTATATTGCCCCGCCGGCAAAGCCTTGCCCAGGACAATTAAAAATTTTTTCTAAACTTATTACTCGCGGAAAATTTTCTTTCCCAAGAAAGGCCCTTATTCTTGGCGCTACGCCAGAGTTACGTAATTTAGTCTTAAAGCATGGATTTCAAGTAACGGTTTGTGACATAAGTATCGATATGATAAAGGCAATGACGCAATCAGTTATTAAAAATTTACGGTACAAAGAAAAAACTATAGTAGGGGATTGGCTATCAATTAATTTACCTAGTCATAGTTTTGATTTAATTATGGGTGACGGTTCCTTAAACCAATTACTAGAATCGACTCGGGTTAAAAAACTACTAATAAAAATTAAAAATTTATTATCTCCTCATGGAATTTTGCTTTTTCGAGAGGTGATAAGATCATCAAAAAAAACCATTAATAAGTTCAGAAAAAGACTGGATTAAGCTATTGTCTAATAATAAATTATCAAAAATAGATATAGTTAGTTTTTTAAAATATCAAAGCGATGCTAATCATTATAGTCATTCACCGTCTATAATTGACAGCCTGCCTGTTGCTGATAGAATTAAAAAATTATATCAAGCCGGTAGTTGTTCAAAATCTTTTTATACGTGGGCTAATATCGCTTTAGGCAATAAATCAAAACCGGCATTGGTCTTTTTACAAAAAGACCTGGAAGGATTATTAAGAAAATATTTTAAATTAGCTAGAATTACCCAATGTCATGATTATCACCATTGTAGATATATGCCCTTATATCTCGCTAGGCCAAAATAAATTTTATGAAAAAACACACTAAAAATATACAGGCCTGGAAATCTGTCTCCGATGTTTGGGGGTCGCTTAGACCGCCCCTGAGACCGTCGGTAGGGGAGATAAGAATCTATGAAAAATTCTTAAAAAGAATTTTACCCAAAATTTCATCTCGTCGTGCTTTATTGTTCGGCGCCACGCCGGAATTACGTGATTTATTGGCAAAATATAATTTTCAAGTTACGCTGATTGATATTAATCCGGCCATGGTAAATGCAACGACAAAATTGCTTAAACGCAAAAATCACCAAGAAAAAATAATCATTGGTGACTGGCTAAAAACTCCATTAGCACTATACAAGTATGATGTAATAATGGGTGATCATATCATGGGCAATGTTAAGTTTAGAAGGTGGGATCAGTTTCTCCGTCGAATTATTGGTTTATTGTCATCTAATGGTTATTATATCACTAATGTTCAGTTAAAATTTCCGGTGAAGAAAATTATTTCATTCGAAAAATTAATTGATTCATATTTAAAATATCCTAAAAAATTCGATAACATAGAATATCAATGGCAAATGTTGTATCAGATGATGTATGGCGATAAAAGATTTTGCGGCTATCCTGATTATTTGATTCTTTGGCCGGCTATACCGCAGATACAAAAGTTTTTAGAAAAGAGTAAAATATTTATGGACAACCACGGGATTGCCAAGTTGGCCAGCAATATCTATGTAAAAGAATTTAAATATTCGTCGCCGCCGCGTCAGGTTTTTGAAAAAATATTTAAAAAAAGATTTAAAATTATAGACTCTGATATCAGTAGGAAACATCTTGTTTATCAAAGTTATCGCATTTATTTGGCAAAGCCATTGAGATAGAGGGGCATCATAGTTATCCACAGATAATTAGCACTCGGACTTGACGAGTGCTAATTATTTATTTATACTATCTATATATGATTACTGAACGGCAGGAAAATCTTCTCAAAATAATTTTAAAACATTATATCAAGACCGCTCAGCCGGTTGGTTCTGAGGTTTTAGCCAATAATACTGATTTTAAAATTAGTCCGGCTACCATTCGCAACGAGATGGCTAATTTAACCAAAAATGGTTATCTGGAGCAGCCTCATACTTCAGCCGGCAGAATTCCCACCGAAAAAGCCTATCATCATTATTTAAATAAATTTTTAAAAGCGGCCGAACCGGTAGTTAACGAAAAAAATAATTTTAAAAAAATTAAATCAGATCATCAGGCCCCGGATTTATTGATTAAAAAGATGGCCCAGCAATTGGCTAAATCTTCGGGGGAGTTGGTGGTCGTGGCCACCGATAAGGATAATTTTTATTATACAGGACTCTCATTTTTATTTAGCCAGCCCGAGTTTAGTCAAACTGAAAATATTTTTAATATTTCCGAAATGATTGATCATTTAGACTCAATTATGTCAGAGGTTTTTGATACGGTTTCCGACGATCCGCAAATATTATTGGGTCAAAAAAATCCGTTTAGCCGCCACTGCAGCACAATTTTAACCCGGCTAGAGATTCCTGAGCAAAAAGAAGACGTTATCTTTGGCTTGCTCGGTCCGGTGCGCATGGATTATGACCAGAATTTAGGCCTGATTAATTACGTTAAAAAGATATTAAATAACTAAAAATTTATTATGGCCGAAAAAGACAGCAAGAATATAGACGAATTACAAGTTCAAATCGAGGAACTACAGAAAAAAGCCGATGAATATCTTAATGGCTGGAAGCACGTCAAAGCTGATTATATTAATCGTGAAAAAGAAATAGAGCGCGAGAAAATTGAATGGGTAAAATTCGCCAACCTAGAAATGATTTTGCATCTTTTAACCATCCTTGACGCCCTGGATAATTCTATTAAGCATTTACCCAAAGAATTAGCCAATAATGAATGGGCTAAGGGAGTGACGCAGATAAAACAGCAGATAGAAGATGTTTTAAAAATACACGGCGTAGAAAGAATAAAAACTTTAGGTGAAAAATTTGATCCGGAATTTCATGAAGCCATTGATAAAAAGGGCGATGACGGAAAAATAGCCGAGGAAATTCAATCTGGATATTTAATGCACGGTCGGACTATTAGACCGGCCAAAGTAATTATTAAGTAGATAAAAAATAAAATTTAATTTATTAAGACAAAAATTATGGCAAAGATTATTGGTATCGATTTAGGAACCTCTAACAGCGCTGCTTCTTATATGGAAGCAGGTAAACCCAA
Organism: Patescibacteria group bacterium; assembly: GCA_028715115.1. NCBI lineage: Bacteria > Patescibacteria group bacterium. Next base: position 427,844 of record JAQUSN010000001.1, read on the forward strand.
AATGATTCCTTCGGCCGAAGGAACGACTATGGTTGGCGGGAAAGCCTTTCCGTCATACGTTGCTTTCACTAAGGAAGGCGAACTTTTGGTTGGCGAACCGGCCCGACGTCAAGCCGTGGCCAATCCGGAAGGAACGGTTTTTGCCGCCAAGCGTAAAATGGGTAGTGATTTTAAATATAAAATTTACGGCAAAGAATATACGCCGCAACAAATTTGCGCTTTTATTTTGCAAAAAATAAAAAAAGACTCGGAGCTATATTTGGGCGAGAAAGTAGAAAAGGCCGTTATTACCGTCCCGGCTTATTTTAACGATGCGCAGCGGCAAGCCACCAAAGATGCCGGCGCCATTGCCGGACTCGAGGTTGTGCGTTTAGTTAATGAACCGACTGCGGCTAGTTTGGCTTATGGTCTGGATAAAACCCAAGAAAAAGACCAACAGGTTTTAGTTTTTGATTTTGGCGCCGGTACACTCGATGTCACTATTATGAATTTTGGCCAAGGAGTTTTCGAGGTTCTGTCTACTTCTGGAGATACGCAATTGGGCGGCACGGATATGGATGAAATAATCATTAATTATATTATTAGCGAATTTAAAAAGGATTCAGGCGTTGATTTAAGCGCCGATAAAATGGCTATGCAGCGGGTTAAAGAAGCGGCCGAAAAGTCAAAAATAGAGCTTTCTTCGGCCTTAGAAACGGAGATTAATTTACCCTTCGTGACGGCTACCAAAGACGGCCCAAAACATTTGCTTATGAAAATTACTCGGGCTAAATTAGAAGAATTGGTTAAACCGGTGGTTGATCGCTGTCGCGAATCCATTGATCAGGCTATAAATGATGTGAAATTAAAACCGCAAGATATTGAAAAAGTAATTTTAGTCGGTGGTCCGACCAGAATGCCGATGGTTCAAAAGTTTATTGAAAATATTTTCGGTTCAAAAATCGCTCGCGGCGTTGATCCGATGGAATGCGTGGCCATGGGCGCGGCCGTTCAGGGAGCTATTTTAGCCGGAGAGACGGAAGTCAAAGACGTTTTATTATTAGACGTAACGCCATTAACCCTGGGTATTGAAACTTTAGGCGGGGTAATGACGCCATTAATTGAACGCAACACCACTATCCCAACTTCTAAATCACAAGTTTTTTCTACCGCAGCCGATAATCAAACTTCGGTTGAGATCCACGCGTTGCAAGGCGAACGGCCAATGGCTATTGACAATCGAACTCTAGGACGATTTTTGCTCGACGGTATTCCGCCATCACCGCGCGGCATTCCGCAGGTCGAGGTTTCTTTCGATCTCGATGCCAATGGCATTCTGACCGTGACGGCTAAAGATAAGGCCACAAATCGTTCTCAACATATTACCATTAAAGACGGCAGCTCGTTGTCAAAAGAAGAAATCGAAAGGATGAAAAAAGAAGCAGAGAAATTTGCCGCCGAAGATCGCAACAAACGAGAGCTGATTGATTTACGTAATCAGGCCGATACTTTAATTTATACTTCGGAAAAAGCACTGAAAGATGCGGGTGGTAAAGTTAAACCGGAAGATAAAAAAACAATCGAAGATAAAATAGCTGAAATAAAAAAAACCAAAGACGGCAATGATATAGAAGTGATTAAAAAGGCCATTCAAGAATTGGGAGAAGCGATTCAAAAGATCGGCGCGGCCATGTATAGTAATCAGCCAGGCGGCGGACAAGCTGGTCAGCAATCACCGCAAGAAGGAAAAGAAAATCCGCCCACTGGCGGAGATCAGGGGCCGATAGAAGGTGAATACGAAGAGAAAAAGTAATATAGAGAAAAAATATTATAATTGATAGAGCAGAGAAAACCAGGCTAAGCTTAAAGGTTTGGCCTGGTTTTTATGTCGTAATTTGCTGCAATTTCCTGTTGCGAAGCGAACAGGTCAGGGTCTTGCTTCTGGGGATTAATACCCTTTATTTTTCTCAAAAATCTGTTAAAATATTGCCTATATAATCTGCGCCCTTTTCTTTTAATAATATGGACCTACAGACCCTGGACATAGACTTTTCCCCAGTTTTATCTATTCTGCAACAGCCGCCAGAATTAATCTTATGGAATATTTTCATTTATGGTGGCTGGGTTATACTTTTGATTTTAATTTTTATAGGAGCCTGGGATTACTGGGTTTTTTATATTAGAAGAAAATATCGGGAATCACTGCAATATATTTTATTAACTATTGATGTGCCAAAAAATAACGAACAAGGACCCGAAACGGTTGAGAGGTTGTTTGCCGAATTAGTAGGGGCTCGTTCAGGCGGATCAAAATTGGATATTTATTTTAAAGGCTACATTCAATCTTCTTTTTCTTTTGAGCTTGTTAGTTTGGGCGGACACGTCCGTTATTTTATTCGTTTACCAGCTCAATTCCGTGATATGGTTGAAGCGGCAATTTATAGCGCCTATCCCGAGGCGCAAATTAGCGAAGTTGACGATTATACCGCGGAAATGCCTGATCATTTTCCTGACGAAGAATATGATTGTTGGGCGAGTGATTTAATTTTATACAATAAAGAATTTTACCCCATTAGAACCTATCCGTCCTTCGAGCATTCTTTAAGTAAAGAGTTGAAAGATCCTCTCGGGGTTTTGTTGGAGCTGATGAGTAAATTACAATCAGGAGAACAGCTATGGATGCAATTGATTTTGACGCCAATTAGCAATGACTGGAAAAAACAGGCGGATAATTTTGTTAAAAAAATGTTGGGCATAAAAGTTCCGGTTAGCAAAAGCAGTGCTGAAAAAATATTAGAGATCCCGATAAAATTATTAAGTGCGATTGGTGGCATTTTTTTTACTGCGCCCGAAGCTACCAAAAAAGAAGAGAAAAAAGAAATTAACCTTTCTCCGGGCGAGCGCAAATCTTTAGATGGAGTTCAAAACAAAGCATCAAAAACCGGTTTTAAGGTAAAATTTAGAACAGTCTATGTTGCCAAGAAAGAAGTTTTCTCCAAGAATCGGGGCGTGGTCGGGTTTTTGGGAGCCATTAACCAGTTTAATACTTTGGACATGAATGGTTTTAAGCCGGACGACAAGGCTAAAACCAGTAAACCAATGTTTTTTGGCGCTAGTGCTTTAGCTAAGAAGCAAACCAGCTTGATGCGCGCTTATAAACAAAGAGACCGTTTTTTTGGCGCTAAAAATTTCATTTTAAACGTAGAAGAATTGGCGACGCTTTATCATTTCCCGGTTACTATTTCCTCTAAAGTACCGTTAATTAAAAAGACCGGCAGTAAGCGAGCTGAACCGCCGCTAGAATTGCCAACCGGTTAACATATGTATCATAAAGAAAAATTAGTTAATGGCCTAAATTTAATCACCGTGCCGATTAAAAATACTCGTGCGGTGAGTATTTTAGTATTGGTGCCGGTTGGCTCCCGTTACGAAACAAAAAAAATAAATGGCTCGACCCATTTTATCGAACATATGATGTTTAAGGGAACTAAAAAAAGGCCAAACAATTTTTTACTTAGCCGGGAGTTAGATGCATTGGGCGCTGAATATAATGCTTTTACTAGTAAAGACATGACGGCGTATTGGATTAAATTAGACAAAGATTATTTAGATAAGGGCGTGGAAATAATTTCTGATATGTTATTTCATTCTTTATTTAACGAAAAAGAGTTCGAGAGGGAAAGAGGAGTGATTATAGAAGAAATAAAAATGTATGAAGATAATCCGATGATGTATATTGATACGCTTTTTGAAGAAACAGTTTTCGGTAATTCTCCTTTGGGCTGGCCTATTAGTGGTCGTATAGACGATATTAAAAATTTAGCCCTTCAGCAACTTTTATCTTTCAAATCAAAATTTTATTTTTTAGAAAATATGTTAATGGTCGTTTCTGGAGATTTCAGAAAAGACAGTCTAGTTAAATTACTCAAAGGCCACTTCTTGCCGCCGGCGAAAAAATCGCTCAAGAAAGGTTTTAAAAAGCATTCTTTTTTATCTCAACATGCTCCGAAGCTTGAAATATTAAATAAAAAAAGCCAACAGGTACAGTTGGCGATAGGTTTTCCGGCTTATTCATGCCATCACAAAAATATTAATGCCCTAACCTTGCTTTCGATTATTTTGGGCGGAAATATGAGTTCAAGATTATTCAGTGAGATTAGGGTCAAGAGGGGATTGGCTTATGCTATTAGAGCTGACTTAAGCGTTTATCAGGACACTGGCCTTTTTTCTGTGCAAGCAGGAGTAGACAAAAATAAGCTTGATGAGGCGATTAAGGTCATTTTAGAAGAATTGGTTAAGGTTAAAAGGGCGGGCGTGAGTCGAGAAGAATTATCGCGGGTTAAAACATTTTTCGCCGGAAAATTAAGTTTAGACTTAGAGGACTCTGCTTCAATGGCGAGTTGGTATGGCCGACAAGAATTACTAATCGGAAAAACATTAACACCGGAACAAAAAATAAAAATGATCAATAAAATTAATGGTAATGTGATAAATCAGGTCGCGAAAGACGTTTTTAGGGCCGATAAATTATGCGCGGCGGTAATTGGCGAATCCGTAGACCGCCCGAAGCTCTTGTCTATTTTAAGGGCGGGTTTATAATGTTTATAAGGATTAATTTTGTTATTAATACTTGCTTGGTAAAAAGTTTAGTTTAATACCCTTTATTTTTAATTTTTATGACTGAACCTACGTCAAATATCGATGATTTAAATAAACCACAAATCAAGAATGTTTTAGTAAAAATTGACTTTTGGTCTGCATTAAAATTGTTGATTTTCTTGGCAATTTTATTTTTATTTTATGTTTTAAGGGATATTTTGATTTTATTTTTAGCGGCCATGGTTTTGTCTTTTATTCTTTCGCCTATAGTTGATTTTTTGGAAAAAAGAAAATGGCCGAGGATTTTGGCGACCATTTCGATTTATTTATTTGTTGTGCTTTTTATAATTAGTATTGTTTTGCCGTTAATTCCCGTGTTGACACAAGAAATCAATCTTTTGATTCAAAAATTACCCAATTACTATGATAGTGTTAATAATTACTTTAAAATCTCCAATAAGAGCTTGACGCAGATTACCGGGGATTTGATCAATTCCTGGTTTAGTAGTCTTAATACGACCACCACGGGTGTTTTTAATATTTTAGGTACGGTGGTGGGCTGGTTGTTTGTGATGATAATGATTTTCGTTATGGCTTTTTACATGACCTTGCACAAGATTTTTTTAAAAGAATTATTTAAGAAGCTTATTCCGGCTAAATATGCCACCAATGCCGGCAGGATGATAGAATTAATTCAAAAAGATTTAAGCAACTGGGCCAGAGGTGTGCTTATATCGGCCCTGTTTGTTGGCGTGATTAGCTTTATTGGTTTGTCGGTTATCGGTATTAAATTCGCTTTGTTTCTTGGTTTCTTCGCCGCAGTTTGTGAGTTGATTCCATGGATAGGCTCTTGGATATCGGCTATTTTAGCAATTTTAGTTGGATTTACTCAAGCGCCAATGTATGCTTTGTTCGTGGCTATATTTTATATAGTGATTCAACAAGTGCAAGGAAATTTAATTACGCCAAAAATAATGCAGCGAGCCATAGGCATTGATCCATTATTTGTCATTATGGCAATTTTAATCGGTGGTAAATTAGCCGGTCCCCTGGGTATAGTTTTGGCTGTGCCGACCTTTACGATTATTATGATTATTTTTAAAGAATATTGGCATTTTAAAAAATCAGTTAATTAAAACAAAGATATGGGTTACATTTTTGGCAAGAAAAACATATTAATTACTGGCGGAGCCGGTTTTTTAGGCTCTCATCTTTGCGAAGAATTAGTAAAAGACAATAATGTGATTTGTCTTGATAATTTGATGGGTGGTGGGGGAGACATAAAAAATATAGAGTATTTACTGCAAAAGCAGAATTTTAAATTTATAAAACAGGATATTAATCAAGCGTTTGATTTAGAAAATTTTCCCGAAGCCCAAGATTTTAAAATATCAATTCAAGGAATTCAAGAAATTTATCATTTGGCCTGCCCGACTACGGCAAAAAATTTCATGCAAACGAGAATGGAAACCCTTTGGGCTAATTCGGTCGGCATGATTAATATTTTAGAAATTGCTAAAAAATATAAAGCCAAAATTCTTACAGGATCTTCTTCAGTAATTTATGGTCCTAGAAAAAACGACAGTCTTTATTTTAAAGAATCTGACCCTGGTTCGGTTAATTCGGTCGACCCGAGAGCTTGTTACGATGAAGGCAAGCGTTTTGCCGAAACGTGCTCCGTTACTTATCGCGAAGTAGACGGGGTTGATACCAAGATTGCTCGAATTTTCAGAACCTATGGCCCCCGATTGGCCTTATTTGACGGTCAAATGATTTCTGATTTTATTTTACAGGCTCTTAACAACAAACCCTTAATAGTTTATGGCGATCAAAATTTTTCCACTTCGCTTTGCTATATTGACGACATTGTCCAGGGGCTGATCATGATGATGAACTCAAAAGAAGCCGGTCCGATTAATTTTGGCCAGAGAGAGGAATATAAATTAGCTGATGTAGCCAAAAAAATCATTGAACTAACAGGCTCGCAATCAAAAATAATTTTTAAAGACCCTTTGCCTTTTATGCGGCCATTGGGATTGCCAGACATTAGTTTGGCCAAAGAAAAATTAAACTGGTTCCCGGTGGTGGGCCTTGATGATGGTTTGGCTAAAACTATTGAATACGTTAAAGCTAATCGGATGCTTTTACAACCATTGGTTGAGCGTTATGATCAAGATTTAAATAATTAATTTTTTAAAATGCTTTTTGTTCAATTCCTCATTGATTTAGTCATTATATTTTTTGTTGTCAATTTATTCTTAAAATTAAGGCAAAATAAAATAAATTTTGGCTCTTTTATTTTTTGGCTAATTTTATGGGTTGCGGCCGCTATTCTTGTTAATTGGCCGGAGTCTTCTAGTTTTGTGGCCAGAATTTTGGGCGTTGGTCGCGGAGTAGATGTGGTTATTTATTTTTCGATTATTTTGCTTTTCTATTTTATTTTTTATTTAACCATTAAATTACGTCGGACCGAAAAAGAAATCACTGATTTGGTGCGAAAAATTTCTTTTTTAGAAGACAAGGCGACAAAATAAAAATTATGCAAAAATTTCGTTTTCCGGGCTGGGTGTCTTTTTTGTGGGATGTGGTCAAGCTAGTAATCATCGCCTTTATTATTGTTTGGCCGATTCATAAATTCGTTTTTCAGCCCTTTTTAGTTCAAGGACCGTCGATGGAGCCTAATTTTTACGATCGAGAATATTTAATCGTGGAAGAGGTAAGTCATCATTTTGTTGATCCTCAGCGCGGCGAAGTAGTGGTTTTGAGGTCGCCATACAATAGCAGGGAATATTTAATTAAAAGAATCATTGCTTTGCCTGGCGAACGGATAGTAATCAAAGAAGGAAATATTTGGATTTATAATGGAAAAAATCCGCAAGGAGTTAAAGTGGAAGAAAATTATCTGCCGGCAGGGCTAAATACGGGCGGCGAGGTTGACCAGATGTTGGCCGTGGATCAGTATTATGTTTTGGGCGATAATAGATCGGTTAGTTTAGACTCTAGATCGTTTGGGCCGGTTCAGAGAGGAATGGTTATCGGTCGGGTTTGGTTAAGGGGTTGGCCGTTAAATCGTTTAGCTAACTTCCGTTTACCCACTTATCAATTTTAATATAATTAAACTCAATCGTTATGGCTAAAAAAAATAAAAAAAGAGGCAGACCGACTGGATCGCGCCATAGAGCAAAAAAATATATCCCTCATTTATTAAAAGGAGTTAAAGATATTTTGCCGCAAGAACAACGTTATTATGATTTTATCATCGGCAAGACCGAAGAGTTGGCTCGGGCCTATGGTTTTGACAAAATAACGATCCCAATTTTAGAAGAGTCTGATTTATTTAAGCGTCGCGTTGGTTTAACTAAAGATATTTTTCAAAAAGAAATTTTTTCTTTCGAAGATTTAGGTGGGCATAAAATTAGCTTAAGGCCGGAAGGGACCGCTGGCGTAGCCAGAGCCTATATCCAGCACGGTTTATCAGCGTCGCTTCAGCCGGTTAAGCTATTTTATCACGGGCCAATGTTTCGTTATGAGCGCTTAGAAATGGGCAAACAAAAAGAATTTTATCAATTTGGCCTGGAGATCATTGGTTCTAATAAGCCCGTTACCGATGCTCAATTGATTTTATTCGTTAACGCGCTATTGCAGGGCTTGGGCATTAAATTTACTATTCAAATAAATAATCTTGGTTGCCGCGAATGCCGTAAAATTTATTTTAAAAAACTAACGGACTTTATCCGACAAAAAGGCAGAATATTTTGCCGCGAATGCCGCGTTAAAATAAAAAGGAATCCACTTAAAATTTTTGAATGCCACGGCAAAGAATGCCATGATACCTTAATGCAAGCCCCGCACATAGTCGATTATTTGTGCGAAGAATGCCGTTCTCAATTTGTCAGGACCTTAGAATTTCTAGATGAAGCCAGGGTGGTTTATAATTTAAATCCATTCGTAGTAAAAGGAGCCGGGTTTAATGATCGCACGGTTTTCGAATTTTGGCCGATTAAAACAGAACAACCTAAGCCGGTCGTGGCTAACAGTACGATTAGTCCTGAAATAACACAAAAAATACAACCGCAACCGGAAGAGGTGATTGATAGTCGTTTAGCCATAGCAGCTGGTGGTCGCTATGATCAATTACTTCACGATTTGGGGGGTGCGATTGCGCCCGCCTGTGGGTTGTCGATAGGTATTGATCGTTTGGTCGATGAAGCCAAAAAACAGCAAATAAAAACAGCTAGAGTTAAGCCGATTCAAGTTTTTGTCGCCCAGGTCAGCGATTTGGCTCGGCAAAATGCTTTAAGAATTTTCGAATTAATCAGAAAAGAAGGATATAGAGTAGGGGAGAATTTAGCCCAAGATAGCCTACGAACTCAATTAGATATAGCCAATAAATTAGGAGCTAAGTATACGTTAGTCTTTGGCCAGCAAGAGGTTATTCACAAAACGGTTATTATTCGCGATATGGTTAGTGGCTCTCAAGAAACCATAGATCAAGAAAAAATTGTTAGGGAATTGAGGAAAAGACTATAGATTAATGCTCATTTTAATTAATTAAACAGAGAGACTTATTTTTCTCTCTGTTTAATTTTTGCCCTTGTTTTTTAAACAAAAACTGCTAAAATATTTGCTATCATTCCTCTTAAAATAGAGAGGTTTACTTGTCGCTGATTAGTCTAATGGGGCTGTAGGCAGAACGGAAGGGTCGCATAGTGGTCGAGTGCGTTCGCTTGGAAAGCGAATATACCGCAAGGTATCGCGGGTTCGAATCCCGCCCCTTCCGTTCTGCCTACAAAATATATACCGCAAGGTATCGTGGGGGTGGTTTTCGCCTACTGGCGGAAATTCCTGCTTGCCCTGCCTACCGTCAGACAGACGGCGAGCCACTTTCTATATTTTTGGGACAGATAAATCAAGAATAATATGGGCAAACTACGCGACGTTACTTTGGTTTTTTTAGTCAAGAAATCGGGAGATAAAATTACTGAGATTTGTTTGGCGATGAAAAAGCGCGGTTTTGGCGTTAATCGTTGGAATGGGGTAGGAGGAAAATTATTAGCCGATGAAAGCATTGAAATGGCTGCCAAAAGAGAAGCCCAGGAAGAAATAGGCGTTGATTTGAAAAAAATAAATAAAATCGCAGAAATAGATTTTTATTTTCCCCATCAAACCGACTGGAATCAAACGGTTAATGCTTTTTTTTGCGAAGAGTGGGAGGGAGAGCCAATTGAAACAGAAGAAATGAGGCCAAGGTGGTTTAATCCAAGTGAGTTGCCCTACGAATCAATGTGGTCAGATGATAAATTCTGGGTGCCTCATATTTTAGAGGGTAAATTGCTAAAAGCCAGTTTCGTTTTTAAAGAACACGATTTAGTCGATAGTCATAATTTGGAATTTGTTAATAAATTTTAAAATAAAATTTTATGGCCAAGGCAACGAAATCATTTAAACGCAAAAATTATATTTCTTGGGATGAATACTTTATGGGTATCGCTATTTTGTCGGCAATGAGGAGCAAGGATCCCAATACGCAAACCGGTGCCTGTATTGTTGATAAACAAAATAAAATTATCGGCATTGGTTACAATGGTTTTCCAACCGGATGTTCGGACAATGATTTTCCTTGGACAAACAAGGGCAATGATCCCGTGAAGACTAAATATTTTTATGTATGTCATGCTGAGCTAAATGCGATCTTAAATAGTCATGGTCGCGACTTAAATGATTGTCGGATTTATACTTTTTTAATTCCCTGTAATGAATGCGCTAAAGCCATTATCCAGTCTGGAATTAGAGAAATAATTTATCTATCAGATTCAGCTGCTATGTATGGAAGAAATAAAAACACGCCAACGATTGTAGCCGCCTTAAAAATGTTTAAAAGCGCTGGAGTAAAAATGAGATTAATGAAATCGAGCCAAAGTTTAATTATAAATTTTAAAAAATAGATCTGTGTTAATATAGTTTCTATGATTTTGAATGTTGTTCTGCTGGTTTTTAGTTTTATCTTATTAGTAAAAGGAGCAGATTTTTTGGTTAGCGGTGCATCTTCTTTGGCAAAAAAACTTGGCGTCTCTACTTTGGTTATCGGTTTAACTATCGTGGCCCTTGGCACTTCAGCTCCAGAATTATTGGTTAATATTTTCGCCAGTATCAGAGGCGTCAACGACATTGCTTTTGGCAATATTATCGGCAGCAATATTTTAAATCTATTTCTTATTTTAGGACTTTCGGCTGCTATTTTTCCGCTCGCAGTCAATCGGGGCACGACTTGGAAAGAGGTACCGTTGGCATTATTGGCTACTTTGGTTTTGGGATTATTAGTCAACGATCAACTGATTGATAAAAATCAAATTTCAATTTTAAGTAGAATTGATAGTTTAATTCTGCTTTGTTTTTTTATAATTTTCATTTATTACACCTTAGCTATCTCTAAAAATAAAAGCGTCAATGAAGCCAAAGAAGTTAAAACTTATAATTCCTGGCCTTCGGTCTTGATGGTTTTGGGCGGATTAGTAATGCTGGTTGTTGGCGGTAATTTAGCGGTTCATAGCGGCACAGCTATCGCCAGGGCGCTCGGGGCAAGCGAGGCCCTGATCGGTTTAACTATTTTAGCCGTAGGCACATCGCTGCCCGAATTGTGCACCTCGGTCGTGGCTGCTTATAAAAAAAATTCTGATATAGCAGTAGGGAATATTATTGGTTCTAATGTTCTCAATATTTTATTTATTTTAGGTTTGAGTGGGCTAATTCATCCGATTGGTTTTTCTCCAATCCTTAATACTGATTTATTAATTTTAATTACAGGCACCATTTTATTATTAATCTTCTTACTGTTGGGCAAAAGGCATATTTTAGAGCGATGGCAGGGAATGGTCTTTGTGGCGTTTTACGTTGTTTACGCATTTTTTATAATTCATCGCGGTTAAGTTAAACATGAATTCTTTGATTTTTAAAATTTTTATCATTTGGCTGATTTTTATGGGCGAGGCCTTTTCGATTTATGCGGAAATTATTGGCGCGAAAAATTTTTCGCAGCCGGGAGCCAGATTATTTACGCCAGTTTTTTGGCGATTATTAATTTTGATTATCGTCGCCGGTTCATGCTTAATGATCGGCTATATGTTTGGTTTCCGCACTTTTAAAAATATCTGGATAGTCAGCGTCATATCTTTAACGGCGATTTTAATTGTTGAACCATTTTTGGATTATACGGTTTTTAGACAATTGCCCGGTCGCGGGCAAATTATCGGTTTTGTTTGCGGCCTGGCTGGTTTTATCGCCGTGCTAATTTTTTAATGCTATGCCCAGTAACAAAACTTCACCAGCCCGCCAGGGCGGTCTGAGAGTTGCTTTGTTCTTGGGTTTATCTCAAAAAATAAAATAGGTGCATTTTAAAAGAACTATTAGTCTTAAAGATGCCAACTAATTAATTAGAATCTCGTTTCTTTTCAACTAATTTACTTTTATTCATTTTGATGCTTATTAATTTGGCATCTTTATGAAGTTATTGTTACTGGGTATGCAAAACCAAATAGAAGAAATTAAAAGTCGGCTGGACATCATTGATGTTATTTCTGAATATGTCCAATTACGGCAATCAGGAGTAAATTACCGAGCGCTTTGCCCGTTTCATACCGAAAAGGCGCCGTCATTTTTTGTATCGCCGGAACGACAGATTTGGCATTGTTTCGGTTCGTGTAATGAGGGCGGCGACATTTTTGAATTTATCATGAAAATAGAAAACGTTGATTTTCCCGAGGCGCTTCGGATTTTGGCGAAGAAAGCCGGTGTGCAATTAACCAAAGAAGATTACCGCGTCACTAGCCAGAAGACCAAATTAATGGATATTATGCGCGTGGCAGCTCAGTTTTATCATTTAGTTTTGCAAAAATCATCTTTGGCGGAAAAGGTAAGAGAATATCTCGATGGTCGCGGTGTTAAACAAGAAACCATCAAAGACTTTCAGCTCGGTTTTGCGCCAGACCGTTGGGATGAGTTAGTTGGTTTTTTAAACAAAAAGGGCGTCAAAATGATTGAAGCGGAAGCGGCCGGGTTAGTTATGCGTTCTAACAAGCCGCTTAATAATAAACAAAATTATTATGATCGTTTTCGCAACCGCATTATGTTTCCGATAAACGATCTATACGGAAATCCGGTCGGCTTTACTTCTCGTATCGTACCCTGGGCCGAGACCACGGAAACGGCAAAATACGTTAATACTCCGGAAACACCGATTTATAATAAGAGTCGCGTCATTTATGCTTTTGATAAGGCCAAGGCGGCAATAAAAAAAGAAGATGCGGTGATTATGGTCGAGGGGAATATGGATGTCATCGCTTGCCATCAGGCTGGTTCGAAAAATGTCGTAGCTTCTTCTGGCACGGCCTTAACTGCCGACCAAGTGAAATTATTAAAACGCTATACTAATAATTTGCTTTTGTCTTTCGATGTCGATCTGGCCGGCGAGAACGCTACGCAGCGGGGGATAGATGTGGCTATGAAAGCCGAGATGAACATCAAGGTTATCCGCGTGCCCGAAGGTAAAGATCCCGATGAGTGCCTAAAAGAAAATCCGGACAAATGGTTTGAGGCCATTAAAAACGCCAAATCAATCATGGATTATTATTTAGATTTGGCCTTAAAAGGCAGAGATATAAATAAAGTAGAAGACAAAAAAACAATAACTAGAATTTTATTACCGGTAGTGGCCAAGTTCGGCGATCCAGTGGAGCAGAGCTATTGGCTTAAATTTATCGCCAATAAAATTGACGTGCCGGAATATTCGCTACGTGATAAAATAAAAAACATAAAACCGACGAAAGACTATCAACCCAAGGAAGAAAAAATCGTTAATAGGGTTTCAAAAGAGCAGATGACCGCGGAAATATTCATGGGTTTGCTTTTAAAATATCCGGATTTACTTATGGATTATTTTCTTCTGCTTAAGCTCGAGGCCTTTGCCGGCAATCGCTTAAAAGGCCTTGCTGAACTCGTTAAAAAGTGCTATAATCTATCTACAAAAAATGATTTTCCGGCCTGTTTACGTCAGAAGACCAGTGATCCGGATTTATTGAATTTCATTGATTATCTGGAGCTTTTAGCGGAAAAAGAATACCCACACATTGTTTTTGATAAAAAAGGATTGACCGAAAAAAACAGAAAAGAGATAAATAGCGAAGCGCAAAAATTATTGCAAATTATTCGCGAAGAATATCTAAGGAAAGAAAGTGCACGATTGACTACCCAGTTAAAACAAGCCGAAAAAGACAAAGACAACCAAAAAATCAAAGATTTATCTGGCCAGATTTCAAAAATTAATCGGGAAATACATCAATTATAATTATGTCTAAACGTCGATTTAAAAAAGCAAAAAAACAGATTAGGCCAAAACACAAAAAAAGACTTAAAATGGCCAATCATATAATAATACATAAGCCTTCGGTAGTTGCGAAGCGTCAGCCTTTAGTTTGGCCGGAGAAAGAAGCCGACCGGCTTATTGCTAAAGGCAGGCAGCTTGGTTTTGTGACTGAAAACGAAATTTTATATAATTTGCCGAATATTGAAAAATATCTGGAGAAATACGAAGAATTTTTAAATAGACTGGATAAAGCCGGTGTGACCATTAAGGAATCGCAGGTCGGGCTCCTGGAGCTCAAGCCGAAAGAAAAAAAAGAATCTAAGATGGACGAGATTATGTTTGATTTATCTCACCTGTCAGAAGATTCGATTCAGATGTATCTTAAAGAAATAGGCAAGGTGCCGCTTCTAACTCCGGAAGAAGAAGTGGAATTATCCAAAAAAAAAGACATGGGCGATAAAGAGTCGATGCAAAAATTGATTGAAGCGAACCTACGTTTAGTCGTCAGCATTGCCAAAAAATTCATCGGTTACGGATTGTCGTTCTTGGATTTAATTCAGGAGGGCAATATGGGTTTATTTAGGGCCGTGGAAAAATTTGACTGGAAAAAAGGATATAAATTTTCAACTTATGCCACTTGGTGGATTAAGCAAGCCGTGACCCGTGCTTTAGCCGATCAGTCGCGTACTATCCGCATTCCGGTGCATATGGTCGAATCAATCAATAAGTTCCAGCAAGCGCGACGTTGGCTGACCCAGCAATTAGGTCGGGAAGTGACGGCCGAAGAAGTGGCTGCGGAAACCGGCGAGGTAGCGGAAAATATTCGTCATATTATGGAAATTTCGCAGGACATTGTTTCGCTTGAAACTACGGTCGGTGGCGACGAAGACAGAGACACGGAGCTGGGCGATTTAATCGAAGATTTAAAGACTATCAGTCCGGAAAGAGTGGCGGCGGTCAAGATTTTGCGCGACTATATGAAAGAAATTGTCAAAGATTTGCCGAATCGGGAAAAGAGAATTCTTGAGGTCCGTTTTGGTTTGGCCGATGGCGTAACGCATACGCTCGAAGAAGTGGGCCGCGAATATAATGTCACTCGCGAACGCATTCGCCAAATCGAAGCCAAGGCCATCGAACGCTTACGTGAGATGAAGGGCATTGAAAAAATCAAAGATTATTTCTAAGACCTGGTAAAAATTTTAAAATAGTATATAATAATTCATCGGTAAACTTGCAGCGCTCCGGGGTAGCTCTCCGCCAGCTGGCGGAGGTGGAGCGACTATTTTTTAGGTAAGCGTGATCATATGAGCTATTTTGTTTACGCTATCTATAACAAAGACCACAAAAAGATTTATATCGGTCAAACAGATGATATAAAGAATAGATTATTATTACATAACGATCATCTATTTAAGAAAAGTTATACATCTAGATTTGATGGTGATTGGTCCCTTATATATAAGGAGAAAATAGAAAATAGGCAGGAAGCCTTAATAAGGGAAAAGGAACTAAAAAGTTATCGTGGCAGACAATTTATAAAACAATATATTCCGGGGTAGCTCAATGGTGGAGCGACTGACTGTTAATCAGTAGGTTGTGGGTTCGAGTCCCACCCCCGGAGCCACATGGGATTTGCCGAGTTAAAAGCTCGGCTTTTCTCTTTATTAGAGCCCGTTTCGGCAGGTTCTAACCGTCCGTTTTTTCGATTCGACCCGGATGAGACAAGAATCAGCGGCAGAAGCGCGGAATCCGTGTCAATTCTTATGTTTTTGTCTTTTAGGAGGAGGTTCGAACCTAAGGCGGAGAGAATCACTTTTCTGGCGTGTTGACCCCTTTCGGTGAACGCTTCATTGGCATCACCGGCGAAGGTTAAAACGTTGTCGGCCGTCTGAAGCCAGCTGTCTACGCGGCTGTCGGTGTCATTCAATAATTCGTGCAGTCTGATTTTTTCCTGGCCGATTTCCGATTTCTTTTTCTTGAATTCTTCCTCGCTTATTTCTCCCGACGCTCTCATGTCGATCAAAGCGTCCAGTTTTTTGACGCAGGCTTCGTAATTTTTTTGTTGGTTGGAAAGTATCGCGTTGCGATCGCCGGCCTCGCGCTCGTTTTCGTTTAGGAGCCATTTCATGGCCCAGCCGTGGAATTCTTCCGGCGGTTGAACTTTGGCCAATGTTTTCTTAATCTGTTTTTCCAATTCGTTCACTTCGATGCACTTTTGGCTGCACGGGCCTTTGCGTTTGGTGCAGTGATAATACGTGTAGTGATGAACGTTGCCGTTTTTGTTTCTCTTTATTTTATTCTCGGCCGTAACCATGCAACCGCACTCGCCGCAACGGATCATGCCGGTATACGCGAAGGTATGCGTTTCCGGTTTGGGCTTGCTCCCATGTCCGAGCATTTTCTGAACCCTGTCATATTCGTCGCGCGTGATCATGGGTTCGTGTTTGCCTTTGTGCCAGTTGCCACTGCCTTTTGGCCACTCAAACCAGCCGTAATAAAAGGGATTATAAAGCAGGCGGTAGTAGCCGCTACGCGCCAGGTTTTTCAGTCCCCATTTTTCAACCGCGATTTCGTGCACCCTGGGAGCGGTGAAGTCGCCGCTTAAAAGCATATCAAACATTTTCCGGATAATCGGAAACATTCGCGGGTCTTTGCGGATCGTGCGAAAGCCTTTTAATTTGTCCGGCGTGTTTTTGTAACCGACGGGCGCCGGCCCGGGATGCCAGCCCATTTCTACTTTGCGTCTTAGTCCGCGTTTGACGTCAATGCCTTTATTGTCGTTTTCCAGCTTAGCCTGACTGCAAAGCAGATTAAGCAGGAATTTGTCGTTGGGAGTGTTTTTGAACGTCTGGCCGGGTGTATGGATTTCCAACAGCCGGTTCTGGTCCATGAGATAAACCAGATAGCCGGTGTCCACGGAATTTCGGGAAAGGCGGTTGGGATGCCAGGCGATAATGCCCTCGGCTTCGCCTTTCTCAATCCGTTTGATCATCTGATTGAAGATTTCGCGTCCCGGCGCTTTGGCCGAATATGATTCTTCCAGGCGCTCCACGATGTGGAGCCGTTCTCTTTTTGCAAGCGCTTCCAGCTCGCTCTTTTGCGAATCGATTGAAAGGACCTGTCTGTCTTCTTGTTCCGAAGATTTACGAGCGTAGAGGAAGTACTTGAGTTTTGGTTGTACTTCCTGGTTCATATTAGTCAAAGAGTTCGGTGGTGTTCAGGTAGTAAACCAATTTGCCACCGGCCGACATTATTATTCTCATGGTCGGATAAGGGAATGGATCAGCCACAAGTCCTTCCGGAAGTTTGTAGCTTGTATCCTCCCAGCGCCACTCATTGGCCGCCGGATTTTCCGCGCCGGGTTTGCTCGGAAGGTATTGCGGCTGGATGTCGGATCGCATCATGAATTTGGTGCGTTCCGGATCACGGCCGAGATAAGCGAACGCAGCCTGCTCGATTTCGTCTTTACTCATCAAAGGCCAGTCCAGCGATCCGTTGCCGGAGCAATTGCCCGGGATGGTGGCGTTGCGTTCGATCGGATAGACAATTCCGATTTCCACAACTTGGTTCGTCTTTTGCGTTACCTGATATTGATATACTTCACAGCGGTCGTTGATGTAATTTGTCTGCTGGAAGATATACACTGGCCGGTCCCATTCCTCGGGATTGTCGGCCGTGAACCCGCCGTCATTTTTTTTGACGTTGCTTAGGATCGCGAAATTGGCCGGATGCTCGTTTTGCGTGATGTATTTGAGCTCCAAATTCTGATCTCCCATGAACGTCTGGATGGCTCGTTCGGCTTTATCCGGTTCGCTTTGAGCCGGCGGTTTTTCATTGACGAAAGTCCGGCCGTCGGAGGTTCTGCATTGTTCCGGATAAGATTCCATTACGGCGAATCCAGCTTCGACACACTGGTCGAAGTTCGTAATGGAGGCCAGGTCTTTAGTTTCGGCCCCACGCGGTGCATTGCTGCCTAAAAGGTGATAAACTCCGTAACCGGCCCCAAGAACCGCTACAATGGCGATTACAGCGTAAATTTTGGCGTTTTTAGTCATAGTTTTGTTCATTAATTATTTTAATTTTGTTTTCGGCCTTTCTACACACAACATGGTCCTAAGGCCGAAGGAAGTCAAACGTATACTTCTATTTTACCGCTTTATCGGTTTTTTAATAAGAGGTAGGGTTGAAATTCTATACCGATTTTGTACCGATTTTATCCGGTTATAACCCCGAAAGCTGCCCCAGTTTTGCCCCAGTTTTGCCCCAGTCTGTTTTTCTCGAAAATCATCCAAGTTTTGTCCAAGTTTTATCCAACCTAATACCTGTTTTTTGGTCGCCTTTGGTCGCCATCGTTATCTCTCAAATCTGCCCACATTTCACCCACGTTTTGCCCAACCCTTATTTTTTAATTTTCAGCAAGCTTGCTTGCTTTATTTAAGCTATTTTATTAATTATTTTTTCTTACTCATTCTTTATTACTAAGTGCTTCATGGTGGACCAGGGCCGGGGTTCTCTATGGTGCCTGACCGTGCTTCATAGTGAACCCTGGTCGTTTTTAGCAATCGTGGATTGAGACGATACATCGTGCCGGCCCAGCGGCCGCGATCAAGTACTCCCGGTTTTGTTTCTATAAGTCCGAGCTCGGCCAGTTTTTTCCTGACGCGCCGGCAGGTAGACCGGCTGAAACCGAATGAAGCGAAACCCTTCTCTTTGTCGTCCCGGCCGAAGAAGATATTATCGGTATGCCAGAACCAGCCGTCCTTATCGCCGTAGCGGTTTGAGAGATGACTCAGCACCATTAAAAAATCACGCTCGGCATGACTTAAAGCATGGCGCAATTTTTCATCGTCAAAGGGAGCGTGAGGGGCCGGAAAGAAATTAAAGCTTTTACCACGCGGTTTGAGTTGGTTCGTCTGATTCATAATTTTCACTAAGTAATTCGGCTACTTTTTCACTGACGGCCGTTTCGACCTCCTGGCCGGCTTTTTGGGTTATGGGATGAAAGATGTTGATGTTCTGTCCTCCCACTTTGCGCGTGGGGTAAACCAGGCGGTATCGGCCATCCGGCCGGCTAAACACGGCCACCGATCCCATCCAAAACTTATCGTCCAGGACAAACGAAACGAACCCGAGGAGGCCGTCCTTGGGTTTGACCGGATAGAATTGAATTTCACTGATTGTGGTTTGGTTGTAAGTCATGGCTGGTCACTACTTTATCTTTGAAGTCGTCGATGGACGGCTCACCCATGTAGGTGATTTTGTAGAGTTTGAAAAGATTGTTGGCGCGCAAAGACGCCTCCTCGTCGGAAAGCTTCACGCCGTAGCGTTTTTCGTATAATTCTTTGAATTCTTGTATGGCTTCTTGGGGCAACATAAAAGGCTGGCCCCGCCGGGGACTAGCCTTTATCTATCAATTCAAATACTTTTTCGGATCACATCGAGGCGCCTTAGCCTCAGAGGGAAATAAATTTTGCTTAAAAAATAAAAAGGGCTACCACTTCTAGTCATCAAGCGAAAATAGCAATCGCTGCTTGATAACAGAAGTCGTAGCCCCGTCTCGTTTAGTTCCGATTGATCGGAACGCCGTCAGGCGAACTCCTATCTGACATCTTTATAATACCGGTCCGGAACGCGGACCGTCAACAGGTCCGTCTGTGGAAAACTTTTCTGACAAAAGCTGACAAGAAGTTTAAAAACACTTCTCCACAGGCCAGGGTATTTACTGCACATTTTTAATACGCTATAATAAAATTGTGCAAAACAATATGAACTCAAAAAAAGACTTAATTTTTGAGCTGGCCGAACTCGGACTGAAGGGAAACAAAGCGGCAATCGTTAAACTTCTAGAAACTATTGCCGTAAAAGAAATAGGAGCTAATCGACACTCTGCCTATAATAAATTTTTAAATCTCATCGAGAAATATTCTGATGAGACATTTTCGATTTCTCCAAGCTCTATTATTCCACAAAAAGACGCTGAACTTTTCATCGATACAAAAAATATTTGGCTGGCTCCCAGTATTGAATCTAAAATAAATAAATTTATTAAATTACATCAAGAAATAGCAGTACCACAGATTGCGAATCAATTTAATAAATTACTTCTTTACGGTCCCCCTGGCAGCGGTAAAACTACTATAGGTTTTTATGTTGCAAACAAACTCAAAAAACCTTTAAGTTATGTAAAAATAACGGATGTAATTTCTTCAAGACTTGGTGAGACGATGCATAATATCGCAGATGTTTTTAATCGTACGGATAATGCTGTGATTTTTATTGATGAATTTGATGCTTTTGCTAAAAATCGTAATGACAAAAATGATGTCGGGGAGTTAAAGAGGATCGTGAACTCCATTATTCAAACTCTTGATTTTAATTCCAGAAATAAAATTATCATAGTTGCTACCAATTTATTAGAATCTATTGATCCGGCAATTTTAAGAAGGTTTAAATTTAAAATTCTTGTAGATGAGTTAATTGATGGGGAGAAGGAAAGATTTTTTGATTACTTAATTGAAAAAAATAAAACAAAAAATAGCAAAGTTAATATTGCTGATAATGATAAAAAATTTTTAATCGATTCTTTAGATGCACTAAAAATAAATACTATTGATGAAATAAATGACTTTTTTGACAAGACATTGGTAAATAACTTAATTGAAAACAAAAAAGAATTTGAATTGACTGATTTTGTAAAAACGCTATTCATCGAAGATTATCTTAAACAACCAAAGAAACTCAGGAAACAGGACCAAAAAATCCTTTCGAAACTTTGTAAAATAATGGAAGATGAAGGATACCCAAAAATAAAATTAGCCGAGATAATGGGCATCCATAGGAATTCATATAAGAATTATGCCGAATAAAAAATATAAACACATAAAGATACCGAACTCCCTTTTTTCAAGGGAGGGTGTTTATACTCCACCACCGCGTAGAAATTACAAAGAGCTTGGAAATTTTGATAGAGAAAGACAGAAGAGGAAGGTTTTGAGCGGAGTCAGTAGGATAAATAATTTTTTTTCCGAAAAGGATGCTTCTTTAAAGATTGATGCAGATAAACAGATAAATGAGATAAAAATCAAATTTCATGGGCCCGCTAACCAGGATTTCATTTCACGATATAGGATTCAGGTTTATCGACAAGAAGAAAATAAAGAAAAAGATTCAACAATTTTTGGGAGAATCAATAATAAGCCCATCGGTAGTCAAAAATCAGATTTTGAGCGTTTGAAGGATGAAGTAAACGCTTACGTAGAGAGAACGGAGAGAAAATCATATTTTGAAAAAATTAAAGAATTAAAGCCTCTTACTCTTGAAGAAATTTTGGAGAAAGATTTAAAAGATAAATATAAAACTGACCCCAGTCAGGAGATTTTTATTGATGTTTCTTTTGCTGATAAACAAAACATCGCAACAACAAAACTAAACTCTATCCAGGAACAATTTTCGAATAAATTTATTTCTAAAGTTAATACTGAACTTTTACACTTCTGTAGATTAAAAGCAAAATACGAAGACGTAGAAAATTTACATAAAAGTTACGAAGGCATTATTGATATTGAACAAGCCCCGGATTATGAACTTTTTGGATCATCATTAGAAAAAAATATCGATAATCTAAATATCGTACCTCCTACAGATGACGGGGACCCTGCTTTTGTTCTTGACGGGGCCGTTAACTCAAATCACCTCACACTTAATGGAGCAGTAGTCCAATCTGTGGGACCTCATGGTGGTGACAAAAAACACGGGACCGCAGTGGCCAGTTTAGTGGTTTGCGGTTATCGCTTGGATATACAAGGCAATATTCAGCAGGATAATAAAATTATTGTCGTTGATGTTTCCGATGGCCAAAATAATTTTTTAAAACTTGAAGAAAAAATCATAGAAACAGTTGAGCAGAATGCGCCAAATTATAGACTTTTATTGTTAAATCTATCGATAAATAATTACTATTTCTATAGACGAAAGAAAATTGATAAATTAACTAGATTGGTGGACGAACTTTCTCACAAATACAATTGTCTATTTTTCATTTCCGCAGGCAATCTTTTCCCCCGCAATTGGAGCGAAGACATGAAGCAATTAGTATTGCGAACTGGATACCCTAATTACTTTAGATTACCAATTTGCAGGATATTGCCACCTTCGGATAGCATAAACAATATTTCTGTAGGTTCCGTTGCCTATCAGGAAAGTGTCGATTCTTTGACTAAAATAAAGAACCCCGTGGCGATTACACGAGCGAATCTAGACGCTGTTCCTTTCGTTAAGCCAGATTTCGTTCATTACGATTCAAATTACAAAAGAGATTTTAATTGCGAATATAATGGTGTCTATTTGGCATCAGATAACAATAATAAACTTACACGCTGGTCCGGTACTAGCTTTGCGACGCCTTTGGTTCTTCATGATGCTTGCTTGCTTCACAATTTTTATCCCGAATATAGTAAAAACACGATCAAGGGCCTACTTATTCATTTTGCGGATTATCTAAATTGTGATGGCATATCTAACCGAGGTATGCGAAAAAAATTATCTGGATTTGGTATCCCAAATCTTGAAAAGGCATTATATTCTTTAAATTCATCATCAACTTTAGTGATTGAAGATGAGATCGGTATAAATAAAAAGAAAACAATTAAATTTCCCGTGCCAAGCTGCATTGCTGGCAGTAGTAGAAAAAGATTAAGGATGAGGAAGACCCTTGTGTATTCTCCTCTTATAAATCCTAAAAATGTTAGAACATATAATCCAATAAATATTTCTGTTCGTTTTGTCCGGGAGGATGATCGAAATTTAGATAACTTTAGTACTCGTAGCGCCGATGACGGGGCGCATCAAAAATCAAATGTTAAATGTTACCCCCTGTTTAGATGTTTCCACTAGAAAACATACTGGTAATTTTTGGCATTTGAATATTTTTTGTGAGTCGAAAGACGACAGTCTGCCGACTGATTACAAACAGTCTTATTCAATAATTTTGTCTTTAGAGGATATCGAGGCCGATGAATCAATTGATCTTCATCAAGAAATTTCAAATATGATACACATTGAAACCTCCGTGGAAATCCCATTAGAACTCTGATTGTAAAAATATGGCAACAAAATCTTCAAATTCAAATTTACATCGAGCAGCCAAAGTAAAGAATGATGAGTTCTATACGCAGCTTGCTGACATTGAAAAAGAGCTAAAGCACTACAAAGACCAGTTTCGTGACAAGATAGTGTATTGCAACTGCGACGATCCGTTTGAGAGTAATTTTTTCAAATATTTTGCTGCAAATTTTAATGCGCTAAGATTAAAGAGGCTTATCACTACAAGCTACACAAAATCTCCTATAGCGGGCGGACAATTGCCGTTATTTGAAATGGAAGGATTAAAACCAGATGGCAAGGAGCCATATGTGATTGAGATAACCGAAGTACTGGACATCAATAAAGATGGTGCGATCAGCATAGAAGATGTTGAAACTCTTCTTCGGCGCAATAAAAAATCATCTCGAAAATTACAGGGCAACGGCGACTTTCGAAGCGAAGAGTGTGTTGAATTATTAAAACGAGCGGATATCGTCGTTACAAATCCTCCATTCTCCCTTTTCCGCCAGTATGTTGCTCAGCTCATGGAACATGGGAAGAAATTTTTGATTATCGGTAATGACAACGCGATCTCATATAAAGATTTCTTTGAGTTTATAAAGAAAAATAAGGTGTGGAACGGTTATGGCAAAGTAAAAGAGTTTAAGCAACCTGACGGCACACTAAAAAAGTTTGGCAATGTTGGCTGGTATACTAATCTCGACACTACCAAGCGGCACGAAAAACTAACACTCTACAAGAAATATAACGCGAAAGAATATTCGAAATACGATAACTATAATGCCATTGAAGTACCAAAAGTCTCGGATATTCCAATAAACCATAAAGGCGTGATGGGAGTGCCAGTGACCTTTCTAGATAAGTATAACCCTAACCAATTTGAGATTTTGGGAATAACCGACAGAGACTCTAAGAACAAGTATCGGACAAAAATGTATACCAAGGAAGATTCGCCAAAATATAACGACCTCAACCGTCGTGCCGCCATAAAGGTTAATAATGAACTTAAACCAACTTACGCACGATTGCTAATAAAATTTAAACAATAATATGAAAATTGAACTACACAAAATTCCAATTCGTAAAGTAATAACTGGCTACAAAGACAGCGCCGAAGAGGGTGTTGTTGCTTACAGCGGAAAACTTGATATTCGTCCGAAATATCAGCGCGAATTTGTGTATAAAGACAAGCAACGCGATGCGGTGATTGAAACAGTTAAGCAAAATTTTCCACTCAATGTGATGTATTGGATGGCGCGCGAAGATGGTGGTTACGAAGTGTTGGATGGCCAACAGCGAACCATTAGTATCGGCCAATATGTGAACGGCGATTTTTCGTTGAACGAAAGATACTTTCACAATCTGCTCAAGGAGGAGCAAGATCAAATTTTGGATTATGAACTAATGATCTACTTCTGCGAAGGCACGGACAAAGAACGATTAGATTGGTTCAGAATTATCAATATCGCTGGAGAAAAATTAACTGATCAAGAAATTCGCAACGCTGTTTATACTGGACCGTGGCTGTCCGATTCCAAATTAAAATTCAGCAAATCGAATTGCGCGGCGTATCTTTTGGCTAACGACGGCGGGCAATTAGTTAGTGGCTCGCCAATTCGTCAGGAGTATTTAGAAACCGCGCTTTCATGGATAAATGAAAGCAGGATCGAGGATTACATGGCCAAACACCAGCACGACAAAAATGCTGATAAATTATGGCGGTATTTTCAAGATGTTGTCGCATGGACACGAAAAACTTTTCTAAATTATCGCCGAGAGATGAATAATGTGCCGTGGGGCGTGTTGTTTAACCAGTTCAAAGATAAAAAATTTGATTCTAAAAAATTGGAAAAAGAAATAACCGAGCTTATGCAAGACGAAGACGTTACCAAAAAATCAGGCATTTACGAATATGTTTTGACTAGAAGTGAAAAGTTTTTGAATATCCGCGCTTTCACCGACAAGATGAAGCGCGAAGCGTATGAGAGGCAAAATGGCATTTGTCCGCACTGTAAAGGCGAGAATAAGAAAAAGAAATGGGAAATTGAAGAAATGGAAGCCGATCACATAACACCTTGGCACGAGGGCGGAAAAACTATCGCTGAAAATTGCCAAATGTTATGCAAACAAGATAATCGAACTAAATCCGGAAAGTAAAATCAACAACGGAATAAGTAGTGAAAAATTAGAATATGCCTGAAGAATTAAAATTTAAATTTTTGAAAGATGTTCCATTGGGCAATAGTCATGATGGTATTTTTGGCTTTTACCATAACGATGTTGCCCCAGCTTTGAAAGAAATATTAGAAAACGATACGTGTGTGCACACTATTGGCTTGTTTAGTAAATGGGGTACAGGCAAAAGCACACTTATTGAAATGATTCGCAACGATTTAGGAAGTCCCATGTTTGTGTTTGATGCATGGAAATATCAAGAAGATTCACTACGAAGGATTTTTTTAATCGAATTAGTTAATTTTTTAATAGATCAAAAACAGCTCTCGCCCGAAGACAAAAAGTTGCTTGACCCCCTGTACAAGTCTACTGAAGAACAGCAAGAGATAATTATTAACGAACCACATAAACAAGAAAAATGGTTTAAGAGATTAAGACAATTAATAAATATTCACTGGCCTTTTTCGCTAGTCATTTCCTTAGCTTTAATTTGGGTAGCCTTAAATCTGATTTTTAGTAAAGAAAATACTCTCGCACAAGCAGTTAAAGATTTTATGTCTTTTATTGCTTCAATTTCTATACTTGCACTAATTTTTAAGCCATTATTTGAAAAAATCTGGGAACGTTCAGTTGACAGGTTTCTTTTCTCGCTTCAACCGCTTGCTTCCATTAAGACCAGGGTAGAGAAAGAGGAACGATTAAACTCCCCAGAACAATTTGAGTATTTATTCAAGCAGATTTTACAAAAAATAGAAAAGAAAATTGTTATTGTTTTCGATAACATTGATCGTGTTCAGGGAGATGCAGCGATTAAAATACTTTCAACCGTTAAAACTTTCCTTGATCCTAGCGGTGTGGCGGGCTTAGTTTTTGTTGTCCCCTGTGATTCAGAAGCAATTATAAACCAAATAAGGAGTTTTTATGACGGAAACATAAGTGATGCATTTGACCCATCCGAATATTTAAGAAAACTTTTTAATGTTATTGTTTGGACACCTGAATTTATTGAGGCAGATCTTCACGCGTATATTAAAAAGGTTATCGATGATACGGGAGACGTAAAAGAATTGCTCGATAATGAAGATTTATTTCAGGTTGTTGGTGCCGCTTTTTCAAGTAATCCACGCGAGATTAAACAATTCATCAATAATTTGATAGCTGCATTGGTTTTGGCTTCAAAAACAGAGGTATGGGAAAGAATAAAAAGTAACGTCCCGTATTTAGCAAAGGTATTAATCTTAAAACAAAAATACCCCGAAGCATTTTCACGGTTAAAGTTAAAATGGTTTGAACCAGAAAATATTCTTGATAAAGAGGAACTCGTTAGAAACGATGGGCTTAGAAACTTCATGCTTAACACCAGTCGTTTTACAGTTAATAATGCTCGACCATTTATTTATTTTAAAGAACCTACTATTTATCGTTCATTGAATGATTCAGAAGGGTTGATCTTGAGTTTAGCTGAAGGAAATAAGGAAAAGTTTAAAGAGCTAACATCTTCAGAGACAGACCACAACGCTCTTTTTGGCTTTATTCAAAACTTACTAAAAGACTACAGGACGCAAAAAGAAATACTTCTGAAAATTTTTATCACTCACTTAGAGGCTTTTAATGAATTAAAAATCACGACGACCTCAAAGCGTTATTACGAAGCATTAGCTCGTGTTTTAGATAGTGATCTTTGGCAATTTTTTACCAAGCTCCCAACAAACTTGGTTTTTTCTGACCTCGTTACTAAACAAGAATTAGATACTCAGTTCCGCACACCTTTAATTAAACGTTATGCTTTAGCTGTCGGCAATGAAGATCTCCGCAAGCCGGCGATGATATCCGTGCTTAAGGATATTCTTATAAATTTAAAACAAGACGACTCGCTGATAGCCAAAGAAGATAAGACACAAATAGTTAAATTTATTGAAGAACATTTTTCAAATAACTTTGAAGTTATTTCTATATTTACAAATCTTGATGAACAAACGTTATTCATTTCTCCTCAGGCTTTCGATAAATTTATTGCAAGTCTTAATCGCGACAGTCTATCTGGACAAGAAGAAATCATTAAACAATTTAAAGAATATATTATAAAGAAAAATAAATTTGGGGTACTTTTACAGAAAATTACCGAAATTGTAAATACAGAAACGACTGAAAATCCCGATTATCGGGCTGAAAAGGAAACACTATTTTCTACATGTGGAGATATATTTAGTGAATTTCAAGATCAGCTTAAAAATTCCGATGACGCTACTAAGATTCAATTAGTTAAAAATTTTATTCAAGCATTCAACAGTATAGGGTCATGGAATAATCGAACATGCTTAGTTAATAACTTACGCTGGATCAGTTTCTATGCACCAGAAGCGCAGAAAAACGAGCTTGTTAATCAAATTAATGCTTATTTTCAAAATGCCAGCGCTGCGAAAATTGGTTTAGTGTTTGATTATTGGAAGAAAGAATCAGCAGAAAAATTCCTTTCTGTTTACTCCAAGCCATTATTATCTCGGAGTATTAACGATGATGCACTACTTGAAATTGTCTATAAGAAAGCCGATAAAGATAAAAAGATTGAGCTCTTACAAGATTTAATAAACCAAAAAGGAGCAAACTGTATTAATTTCTTGAAAAATTTAGGAAGTAATTTACCGGATCGACAAGCAATAGTAAAATCATTATTGACTAAGGTTACTTCTATTGCTTTTGGTGAGCAGATTCAAATCTATGATTATCTACCGGAACAATTAAGCAAAAACGACCCCGTTGAATTAAAGGATCAAGCTATTACTCAAATAAAAAATCTCATAAAATCAGATACTCTCGCATCTCAGGAAGCTGGATTCAACTTTTTAAGAAAATCTGAGTTTTTAAGTGAAGAAAAAAAGAGAGAAATTGCTAAAGAAGTATTAGATTGGCTTAGACAGCCAGGCAAAGTCTTGTCTTCAGCCCATCATTTTGCTCTGAAAACAATTTCCAGTTTGACCGAAATAATGCAAGAAACTCCCGTAAAAGATTTTGTATACACTTTATTCGATATGCTCAGACAAGAACGCGATAAAAATACTCTCCAAACGGCTCTGGGTATTTTAGATGAAGTCAAACCGACATATGCTTTATATGAGAAAGATTTTAAAGACTTATTAGCTCGTCTTAAAGACTGGCCAGAGAATGAAAATAGGACCTTTGTGATAGAAAGAATTAAAGGACTGAAGACTTCTGCTCCTAAAAAGGAAGAAAAAGATTTCTGGAAAGAGTTTGAATCTCTAACAATTAAGGAAAAACCCGTTACCGCTTAATCAATCCAATTGAACGGCGAAAATATAAATTATGAGCAAATCAATTATTTACAGCATTTTAGGAATTTTAGCGATTTTAGCCATTGCGATTTATCACGTGCCCGGACTTTGGATATTCTTGGCCGTGGTAGTTTTCTTACTGGCAAAAACTTTTAACCCTTTCCGGCTTTCCGTTGAAACCATTCCGGAAGGATTTATTGAAAAGAAATTTGATACCGGTGGGGTTGTTTTAAATTACGTTGAAGGCCCTGACAACGGCCCGCCGTTGTTGTTCATCCCCGGACAAATGGAATTCTGGCAGGGATACATGCCTGTAATGCCGCACTTTTCAAAAAGATATCATGTTTTCGCCATTGACCTTAGAGGGCACGGAAAGTCCACAAGAACTCCTGGAAAATATTCTTATAATATCTGCGGAGAAGATTTAAAACTATTCTTGGAAAAGGTTATCAAGAAGCCGGCAATCGTTTCCGGACTTTCTTCCGGCGCGGTCCTTTCACTTTGGCTGGCCGCCAACGCGCCCGAATACGTATCGGCCGCTATATCCGAAGACCCGCCGTTATTTTCTTCCATGTATCCGAGAATAAAAGAAGAAAAGTTTATGTGCCGTCTTTTCCAGACTGCGATAGAAACGCTTGATAAGCCGAAAAGAGACATCAAAGGTTTTTTCGCCAAGCAAGGAATTCCCATAAAAGGCAAAGAAAAGCTCCTGCTTATGCCATCTTTCATAGCCAGCTACAGGGCGATGAGTCTTGAAATTAATAAAAAACTTCGCCCGTCCAAGCCGTATGATTTGCTTAACGCCCGATTTGACGAAAGGGCCGGTCTGAAATTCATCAGTGAGTACGATGTTGATTTTTCCAAAGCGACAATCGACGGAAGATTAAGCGAGGGATTCGATCCGGAGGAAACCCTGAAGAAAATCAAATGTCCAGTTTTGTTGATCTGTGCCTATTGGTCCAGGCACGAAACCTGGGGTTTACTCGGCGCTTTAGACGATAAAGATGTTGAAAAAATCCGTTCGATTGTAAAAGACGTTCAAGTGGTGAAAGTGAACGCCATGCACGATGTCCACCTGGCCAAACCGAAATTATTCATTGAGGTCGTAGATGAGTATCTATCAAACTTTAATAAAATAAATTAAAAATTATGAAAACAATTAAATGGACCGCGAGAATACTCGCATTAGCTATCTTATTGTTCGCTTTGCCGTTTTATTTCGGTTACGGTAACCCGTTGCCTTTTGCTAAACCTGATTACTCGCTGTGGGAAAACGTCGCGTTGGCCATGGTGCCGTTAGTTTTTGTCGGCTTGGCCTTAGGTTGGAGATATCCTAAAGTCGCCGGCTGGTTAATTGTTGGTGCTATTGCAGTCGGTTTTATCGTCGGACTTTTGACAGAGGCAAACCTCAGCGTCAACTTAGCTATTCCTATTATTCCAGGGATTCTATATTTGGTAGATGGATATAAAAAATATATACACCAATGAAATTTGAAGCAAAAAAGAAAATCATTATAGTTTGTGTCCAGCTTTTAATAGTGCTTGGATTTGTGATTGGTGCGGACTGGGCTAGCGAGAGCTTTCATCGGTTCTTTCATAGCTACTATGCTGATATTGCACTACCTCTAGGTTTTTATTTTCTCTTGAAAACCCTAGAAGATAAATACGCTTTTTTGCATCCGTGGTATTGGAAAGCAACTGCAGTATTTTTGCTCGTTTCGACATCGGAAATCTTACAGTTTTTCGGTATTTATGCTTTTGCGCGTATCTTTGACCCACTCGACTTTTTGGCATACGCCGGCGGAGTTCTGTCAGCGGCATTTATTGACAGGACTATATTTACAAAAGTGTTCAATTCTTGGGAGTAAAAATAACTAATTACAATATCAACTAAAGCATGTCTTTCGTTGATATTAAGGATGCAGATATCAACATAAATCAAACCGGTATCTACTCAATCCAGTCGAACGGCGATTCGTGGCGGAGCATTTTGACGGCCGCGTCCATTTCGTAGGAGTGCCAACCGTTCATGATTACGGTTCTAAGTTCACGCACGGCTCTGAGCCAAATGTTTCTGTGAAAGCGACCCGCTTGGGTCCTACGCGTCATTAAAAACAAACGAGGTCGCACTCGTTTGTTTTATATTTAATTAATAAGATAATTTATAAAATTATGTTAGAAAAAATTGAACAGGAGATTAAAAAAATATTAGAGGTAGTCAAATTGTGCCCCGCTAATTTACAAGAAAAATGCTTTGAAGTTTTGTTAACGGCCTTACTTAATAATTACACCTGTAAGGCGTCGGTTGGTGGTAAACATGGCGGGGAGACAGACCAAAAAAACCAAGAGACAGGAGGGAAGAGTGTAGATGATTTGAAACAAGAAGAAATAAAAATTACCGATCTTCATTTAAAAGCAAAAAAATTACTAGACCAGGGGGTTACTCTTAGCGAGATAAACAATATCTTTTATAAAGAAAACGGAGAGTTAAAACCTGTTTTTGATGATTTAAAGTCTTCAAAAATGTCAGAGTCTCAAATTAAACTTGCCCTTCTTGAAGCTTTAAAAAATGCGATCCAAACGGGCGATTTCAAATTTGATACTTTTTATATTAGACAGCAATGCGATGCTTATAAATGTTTTGATTCTGCAAATTTTGCTTCTAATTTCAAAAAACAGAACAAGCTATTTAATGAAGTATATCGGAATGGTATAGCAATGTCTTTAACAACAGAAGGTAAAAATGAACTTATTAAAGTTATTAAAGAATTAGCTTCATAAAATAATGAACGTAGAGAACCTTAAAGAATATTTAAAGAAATTAAAAATACTTAGAACTCAGATAAAGGGCTCTAAGAGTGTTCAAATTCATAAAAAAATTCTTTTATCAAGCGCAGATTCACTTTCTAATTATTGGTTTAATGAAATAAAACCAATCTTAAGCAGGTCTGGTTTTACACTAGAACAGCTTGATAATTATGATAAAAAATTTACTCATTTACTCAAGCTAGCATCTTCTAAGGGCAACAAAAAGGATAATTTTTTATTAGATTTAAAATTTGTGATAAAATCGTTCACTGACGACATTATTTTAAAAATTCAGACTGGGAACGGACTTCTAAATCCTTTAAGCGGGACTTATGATTTTTTGTTGCAAACAATTCAGGATAAAGAGCAAAATAAATATCTTAAAGAGGCTATTAATTGTGCGAAAGATGGATATTTAAGGGCTGCTATTGTTCTTGGTTGGTGTGCGGCCATAGATCAAATTCACAAAAAGATAGAGCAATTAGGTTTTATCAAATTTAATGTAGCTTCTGCACAAATGGCAAGCGCCCAGATGGGCCGATTTAAAAGATACAAAGAGATCATTAAAATTTCCTCATTGGATGATCTGAAGGAAGTTTTTGATAACAAAATATTGTGGGTTATAGAGGGCATGGGTTTGATAGACTTGAATCAACATACAAGATTAAAAAGTTGTTTTGATATGAGAAATCATTGTGCGCATCCGGGTGAAGCACCGATAACACCGTACAACGTAATGTCTTTTTTTTCAGATATAAACGAAATAATATTTAAAAATTCTAAATTTAGTATAACTTAATGTATTTTAAGTTTCTCTTTATTATATTTTGCTTGCTAATTCCGACCCGGCTACGTCAGCAGAACTGCTGATCAATAGCTCAGAATCGTTTATGTGGCCCTGGGGCAGGAGGTTCTGAACCCAACCCGAGCGTTGCAAGTTTATATATACGGCTCATTATTTTTAATGAGACGAGGTCAATAAAAACAAGAGTTTTTCGACTCTTGTTTTTATTAAAATGACGTGATATTATTGGTTTATAATTTTTAAATATAAACTTATGCAAGATGATAAAAAAATAAAACAAATCGTTAAGAATAAATATGCCGAAATGGCTGTTAAAGATTCCGGTTGTGGCTGCAGCTGTAGTTGTGGTTCCAAAAATAATCAAGACATTTCAAAAAGCATCGGTTATTCCGAAGAGGATCTTCAGTTAGCCAAAGGAGCTAATCTTGGCCTTGGTTGCGGCAATCCGG